>CAZEKN010000144.1:0-6543 GCA_964512755.1 uncultured Desulfatibacillum sp.
GGAAGTCGGTCGACTACCCGGAGATCGTCGTCTACAGCGCCAACCTCACCGAGGGGTTGAAACTGATGGAGGGGAAAAACTGGGAAGCGTTGACCGACTGGCTGCTCCACCGGATCGAGGCGCTCCGAAAGGCCGGAGCGGAGTTTGCGGCGATCGGCTCGAACAGCCCCCACGTGGTCTTCGATGCCGTCCGGCAACGCTCGCCCCTGCCGTTGGTGAGCATCGTCGAGGCCACCTGCCGCAAAGCCCGGGAACTGGGCGCCAAGCGGCTGGGGCTATTGGGCACGGCCTTCACCATGCAAGCCGATTTTTTCCAGAAACCTTTTCTCGGCAGAGGGATGGACATGGTGGTGCCGGAGCCGGAGGACCAGCAGTTGATCCACCGCCGGCTCTTCACCGAAATCGAGCTCGGCATCATCAAGGACTCGACCCGGCAGGAGCTTCTGGGCGTGGTGCGGCGCCTGATCGACCGCCACAGCATCGAGGCCCTCATTCTGGGCTGCACGGAGCTGCCTCTGATTTTGACGAAGGACGAGTTCGGGATCCCCTTCTTGAACACCACGGCGATCCACGCCGAAGCCATTGTCCTGCACGCGCTGGGGCTCAACTCCTGACAACCGAGCAAATCCATGGAGGTTGAAAGCATCTTAAACAGCAGTTTGGGGGCGGCGGCAGCGGTGGCGCTGCTGGCGGGCTTCCTGCGCGGGTTCGTGGGGGTGGGGTCCGGGATGCTCATGGCGCCGGTGTTTGCGATCCTCTTCGGGCCGCTGCAGACCGTGGGGATGGTCATCCTGCTCGATGCGGTTGTCACCGCCCAGCTGATTCCCTCCGTCTACCGGCTGATCGAGTGGCGGGTCATCATCCCCATGGCCGGAGTGGCGGCCCTGTTCATGCCGGCCGGGACCTGGCTCCTGGTGAACATCGACGCCCCGATCATGGCTCGGGCCATTGCCTTCATCGTTCTGGTGTTCGTGCTGCTGCTCATGACCGGCTGGCGCTACCGCGGACCCAAGCGACTCGGTATCACCATGGGAGTCGGCGGCATTTCAGGGATCCTGATCGCTGCCACCAGCATGGGCAACCCGCCCGTAATCGTGTATTTTCTGTCCGGGCCGGATCCTGCCGCCATCAACCGCGCCAATTTCACCGGGTATTTCGCTATCACGCTGGCCACCTTGCTCGCGATGATGGCGGCCAGGGGGTTGATCGAGGGTGCGACGGTCGCGCGCACGGCGCTGCTTCTGCCTGTTTTCGCGGGTGCCGCATGGCTGGGCGCCCGGTATTTCTATCAGTCGACCGACCGCCGCTACCGGCAGGTCGCGCTGGGGTTACTTCTCTGTGTAGCCGTGTATGGACTGCTGCGGTGAATTGAAGCCGATGCTGAACGGAGAATCGTCGAGAAGGGACCAGAGGCGATTCGAAGAGGGTTTGAACGAGCGCCGCGAAGTGCTGGGCGACGAGGTTTTCAACATTGGGCAACTCGTGCGCGTTGGTCTTGATCCTGGTTCAAGGCCGCCGCCCAGCGGCAAATTCAGATAGGAGCCGCCGCGGCGCTTAACGCCCGAGGCGCGCCATCACCTCGCGCACGATTTCACCCACGAGGTCCTGCATGGGCAGCGTGTCCGTTTTCATCGCCGCGGCGGCCGGCCGCAGGCCAAGCAGCCTGGCTGCATTGTCGTACATGATTTTCTGTTTCACATCCGGGTTGAACGACAGCTTCTCGTAATTCTTCAGAGCGATCCTGAAATCGACGAACGGGTGCGCGCTGGCATAAAGGATCTTGTCGCCGATCATGGTGTTGGCCGCCTCGACGTAGGCCTCGGCCATGGGTGAAAACTCGTACTCGGACAGGTCGATGTAGACATTACGGTTGCGTTGTGCCACCGTGATGGCCTCGTTCACCCAGGGGTAACCGCCGTGGCTGATGATGATTTTGAGCTCCGGGAAGTCCCGCGCCACGAAGTCGATATAGCGCGGCGCCACGTGGTCGATGATGGCGTTGGGTACTAAGGTGGCCGGGCCGGTGGTGAAAATGATCGGGATGTCCAACTCGCAGCATTTGGAATAGATCGGGTAGTACTTGGCATCGTTGGCATAAATCTGCGCCAGGTAGGGGTCGACCGCGGCCCCGCGCATCCCGAGGTCGGCTACGGATGCCTTGAGCTCGTTGATGGCGCGCATGCCCTTGTGGGGGTCGAGCCCGATGAACCCGATGAACTTGTTGGGGAACTCCTTGACGAATTCGATCACGCTGTCGTTGTTGGATTTGGAGCCGTAAGTCATCTCGCAATCCCGACCGGTGATGACCGCGAGCTCGATGTTGTAACGGTCCAGGTCTGCCACGACTTCCGGAACCGTCTGGGCTTTCATCTTCGAAAAATCGATGGTTTCACACAGCCCTTTGAACATCTTGCTGTTCTGGATGCCGTTGAGCACCGCAGCCGTGTTCGGTCTGAACCGGAAATCGATTATCTTCATTTAGAAGCTCCCCTTCCTGTGCTCTGCTGAGATCAATTCGCCCCTTCAGATACACCGATGCGGTGAAAAATGAAAGCAAACACGGTGCCACGAAAAACAGCGATCTAAAAAATTTCGTTAAGATTCGTTCCGCCATGCTATGGTTGCAGGTTATGAGCTGCAAATCGCCACAAAGGGACGGGCTGCGGCTGCCGGTACACTTGTGTTTCAAGGTCGGCGGTTGTTGCAATGTTGCAGCGTCTATCAATAACACTCCATAATTTCAAGAATTTTAAATTTGACTAAGCTTGCGGACTTGTGCAAAAGTGCGCCTGCGCTATAAATCGAAAGGCTTTTAGCTTTGTCCGTATTGCCATAGTAATATGAAATAATATAAAAAAATATTTGGTTTCAGAATGCCCGTAAATTTGGACCGGGTTCTTGCAGTCTCAGTATTGCAACAAGCCGGTCGATTCTATCCGAGAAAACGGCGACGGCGGGAAAGCCGGTCAAAACTGCTCTAGTCGTGGCAGTATGCCGGAACCCAGCATGCATTGCATCGCCGTGCGGATAGGGGCTTCCTGGCGCGATAGTTGCAGAAACGGAGCAACGATGCATTGAACGAGGCGTCGGGGTCTTCTTGAGCGCGGGTGCAAGCGCTGCAGGCACCCTCTCTTTTTTGGTTGAACCAGAAGGGCGAACGATGCCGGAGGGTGGAGGAGGTTGCATGGGCAGATGCATCATTGCGGTGACAGATGTTCTGGAGGCCGCGCAGAAGGGAACCAAGACCATCGAGGCGCATCCTTCGGAGTGCATCGTCACACCGGGGGCAAGAGACAAGGCAGCCGAGCTCGGCATCGTTATCAGCGAAGGCTCTGATTCCCCAGCCGTAATGCCCGTCCGATCATCCCCATCCGATCCGCCTCAGACCGAAAAGCTTGTGCGCGAAGTCTGCGCATTGATGCTGGAACGCCTCCCCGCCGGCACGGCACCCCAGGACCTGGAGCGCCTGGTGCGCTCGGCCGTGGCGGCCAGGCTTGAGGGGTCCAGTCCTCCAGCCGCGAAGGATGGCCCTCCGCTCGTCTCCCATGCCGACGGGGTTTGTTTCATCAGCGGAGCGCGGTTGCTTGAGAGCGGCTCGGGGCCGGTGCCGGTGGCCGAAAAAGCCCTGGTGGCCGAGGCCATCCGCTGCGGTGATGACGTGAAGCTGGCCGGCGGCTACATGGAATGGCAGAAGGCGGCATTCAACCGTACGGTGGAGTTCCCTGAAATCGGGATCGTGATCGAGGGGGAATTGCATCTGGCGGTCGGTGGCAAGACCCTGGTTGCCAAGCCTGGGGACATGGTGTACTTCCCCCAGGGCGCTCAGGTGGCCTACAGCACACCCGGCCGGGTGCGGGTCGCCTGCGTCAATTGCATCCGCTGATACGGACCGGAGCGACGAGGCGTGGACATCCTGGAACGCTGTATTGAATCCTGCCGCAGGCAGCCGGGGACGGTAGCCTTTCCCGACAGCCTGGATCCGCGAGTTTTGGAGGCGGCTGCGCAGCTGAAGCGCGAAGGACTGGCCGAGCCGGTGCTGGTGCAGTCGCCGTTCGCCGTCCGCAGCAAATTGCGGGAGTCGGCACTGCGGACGGCCGGGTTCGTGGTGGTCGATCATGCCAGCCCGAGCCTGGTGGCGAGGAATGCGGAGATGTACGCGGCGATCCGCAAGGAAGCCGGCAAGCCTATCACCGACGCGCAGGCCCTTGAAACAGTGGCCTGCCCGCTGGCCGCCGGCGCCATGATGGTGCGTCGCGGCGAGGTGGAAGTCGGTGTCGCCGGGAATTTGTCTACGACGGCCGCGGTGCTGCGCGCGGGGCTCAGCGTTATCCCGAAGAAGACGGGCATCAAGACTATTTCAAGCTTCTTTCTGATGGTTTCCCCGGACTTCGAGCGCCAGTTCGTCTTCGCCGACTGCGCGGTAGTGCCCGAGCCCACGGCGGAGGCCCTGGCGGACATCGCCATCGCCTCCGCGAATCAAGCCCGCAATCTGCTGAAGCAGGAGCCGCGGGTGGCCCTGCTGTCCTTTTCCACCAAGGGCAGCGCCCAGCACCCGCGGGCTGAGACGGTGCGCCAGGCGGTCGAGTTCGTGCGCGCGCGCGCGCCGGACCTCAAAGTGGACGGCGAGCTGCAATTCGACGCTGCCGTGGACCCCGAGGTGGCGGCGCTCAAGGCGCCCGGCAGCATCATCGAAGGCCAGGCCAACGTGATCGTCTTCCCATCGCTCGATGCCGGCAACATTGCCTACAAGATGGTGCAGCGACTGGCCGGCTACACCGCCATGGGGCCGTTCCTGCAAGGCTTCGAAGGCGGCTGGCACGACCTGTCGCGGGGCTGCAGCGCCAAGGACATTTACAAGGTTGCCGTGCTCGGCATCTGCATGAAGCGCGGCAACCTGCTCAACTGACGATGAGCGAGATCGCAACGCCTTCATGTGCTCGATTATCGCCATGCAGAATGACTCATAAGGAGGTTCCGAGTGGATGCGTTGGGCATGATTGAAACCAAGGGGCTGGTGGCCCTGATTGAGGCGGCGGATGCCATGGTCAAGGCCGCGCGCGTGCAGCTGGTGGCCTACAAGCAGATCGGGGCGGCCTATGTCACCGTAATGGTCCGTGGCGATGTGGCCGCCTGCAAGGCCGCCACCGACGCGGGTGCCGCCGCCGCCAAGCGCATCGGCGAGGTGGTCGCGGTGCACGTGATTCCGCGGCCGCACGGCGATCTCGAAAACGTCTTCCCGATCGAGGCCAGGAAGTAAGGGGCGGCTGAAGGTGAGTGGGCGGGCAATGAACAGGGCAGCCCTGCTGCAGCGGGTCCGTGAGGCGGGCGTGGTCGGAGAGGGCGGAGCCGGTTTCCCGGCGCACGTCAAATACGACGCGCAGGTGGAAACGGTCATCGCCAACGGCTGCGAGTGCGAGCCGCTGCTTTACACCGACCAGCACATCATGCTCTGGCACACCGGCGAGATCGTCACCGCCCTCAAGGCCGTCATGGCGGCCATGGGCGCCGCCCGCGGCATCGTTGCGATCAAGCGCAAATACACCGACATCGCGACTCGGATGGAAGCGGCCGTTGCCGGTACGGGCATCGAGCTGGCTCAGCTCGACAACTTCTATCCCGCCGGGGACGAGCACGTTCTGGTGCACGAGCTGCTCGGCCGCGTCATCCCGCCCCTGGGGCTGCCTAAAGACGTGGGCGCCGTGGTTTCCAACGTGGGCACGCTCTATTCCGTGAGCCGGGCCATGAACGGTCATCCGGTGACCCACCGCGTGGTCACCGTCACCGGCGAGGTGGCCCGGCCGAGCGTGCTGACGGTCCCGGTGGGCACGGCCGCCGCTGAGTGCATCGGCGCCTGCGGCGGCCCGGTCGTGGCCGATCCGGTCTACGTGCTCGGGGGACCCATGATGGGTCGATTCGTGGACGATCCCGAAGCGATGCGCCGGACGGTGATCACTAAGACCGGCGGCGGGCTCATCGTGCTCGCCCGCGGCCACTACCTGCACCGCATGGCCACGCTCAGCGTGCATGAGATGCAGAAGCAGGCGGGCGCGGCCTGCATCCAGTGCCGCTACTGCACGGACCTGTGCCCACGTCACAACATCGGCCACGGTTTCGAAACCCACCGGGTGATGCGTGCCTTCGGCGGCGGGGTGGACACCGCCATGGGCGTGCTGCAGGCCTTCATGTGCAGCGAATGCGGGGTCTGCGAGCTTTTTGCCTGTCCCATGCGGCTTTCCCCGCGGCGCATCAACGCCATGTTCAAGGGCCAGTTCAAGCAGGAGGGGCTGAAATACGAGGGGCCGCGCGAGGTCGTGAGCTCGCAGTCGATCCTGAACTCCTTCCGCAAGGTGCCAACGGCGCGACTGGCCATCAAGCTCGACCTCTTGAGGTACCTGGACATCCATCCGGAGGACGGCGGTGAGCTCACACCGGGCTCGGTGTGCATCCCCCTGCAGCAGCACACCGGGGCGTCGGCCGTGGCCCGGGTGCGGCCGGGCGACGCCGTAAAAGCCGGCGACCTGATCGGCGAGATCCCTGAAGGCG
>CAZEKN010000145.1:0-3501 GCA_964512755.1 uncultured Desulfatibacillum sp.
GGTGAGCACGATGACGGCCGTTTTCGGCTGGAGCTTCTTGACGGCTTCGAGCAGGGCGATGCCGTCCAGACCGGGCATCTTGAGGTCGGTCATGACCAGCTCCACCGGCTGGGACCGGAAGCATTCGAGGGCCCGTTTCGGGTCGTTTTCGGTGATGACCTCGTAATCGCGTTCCTCTGAGATCATGCGCCGCAACAGGGCGAGCATGTCTTTTTCGTCGTCTACGATCAAGATGCGGCCGGGCATGGTTTCTCCTATTCGAATGGCAGGGTCACCAGGGTTCGGGGTTCAGGGTTCAGTTTCTCATTTCCTGAACCCTGTGCCCTGAACCCCGAACCCTTGAATCCACGTTGCCTGAGCAGTTGCTCTCATTGCGCTGTCTGTCCCTCAAGCTTTTTTCAAGTTCTCTACCGAGCCGGTCGGCAGCTTGATGGTGAACGTCGTCCCCAGCTGTTTGCCGAGGCCTGTGGCCGAGGTGCTGACGCATTCCATGGTTCCTCCGTAGCTCGTGATGATGCCGTAGCTCACGAACAGTCCCAAACCGGTGCCCTTGCCTTCAGGCTTGGTGGTGAAAAAGGGTTCGAAAATGTGGTCGATGTGGTCCGGCGGAATTCCGATTCCGGTGTCCTGGAACTGAACCACGGCCCATCGCGTGGGCCGTTCCACGAAGCTGCGGATGGTCAGCCTCCCGCCGTTTTCCATGGCCGCCATGGCGTTGGTGATCACGTTGAGAAACACCTGCTGCAGCTGGCGCGCATCGCCCTTGACCGGCGGCAGGCGTTCCTCGAGGTCCAGCACGAGCGTGATATCGTTTTTGCCGAGCAGGTGGCGGACGATCTTGGTGATCTCCTCGATGCAGGTGTTGAGATCGGAGTAGTCCAGGGGCTGCTTCTCCGCCCGTGCAAAGGAGAGCAGGTTTTCGACGGTCTCCTTGCAGAGCAGTCCCTGGCGTTCGATGGTCTTCAGATCCTCGAACTGCTGGCTGTCCTTGGGAGCCTTGCGCAGCAGCAGCTCGCAGAATCCCAGGATCACTCCCAGAGGATTGTTGATCTCATGCGCCACGCCGGCCGCCAGGGTGCCCAGGCTGGCGAGTTTCTCGGCATTCACTAGCTGGCGCTGCAGGTTTTTGGTTTCGGTGATGTCCCGGGCAATGCAGAGGATGGAGCCGACCTCGCCGGCATCGGTCTTGACAGGCATGAAATTGGCGCTGATCCAGGCGGAGCGTTCGCCGATCGGAAGCTCGAACTCCTCACGGATGCTTTTGCCGGAGCGGTGCACCTGGGCGATCAATTCGGCCTGGTGCGCGGCGACCGCCTCCGGGAACGCGCTGGAGATGGGTTGGCCGCCAAAGCGTTCCGGCGTGCCGCCGAAGTATTTGGCCGTGAAGGTGTTCAGGGACTGAAAGCGGATGTCGCGGTCTACGGTGAAGATGAGGTCCTCGGCGCTTTCGACGAGCGAGCGGTATTTTTCTTCGGACTTGGCCAGGGCGTCCGTCTTCGCTATGACTTTGGCCTCCAGGACGCCCGACCAGCGGTTTTCCAGCCAGATAATGGCCGCCGCACCGAGAATGACCGCAAGCACCACCACTCCCTGCAGCAGCAGCAGCCGGAAGGACCCCCGGCTCAGGGCTTCCTCGACTTCGGCCTGCGGTGCTACGACGGCCACCGACCAGAACCGGGGAGGCGTGTCGGCGATCTGGATCGGACAAAACGCGATCAGTTTTTTGGTCGGCCCGGTGTAGCCGCGGTGCCAGCCCGAGTAGTACCAGCCCGTTCCCTGCTCGCCCTTGAGCATCTTTTCTTTTTGGATGAAGTGGATGGGTTCGTTGGAGAGGTTCGGAAATTTTTCATCCCGGACTTTAAAGGCGTTGCGGCCGAAAAAATCCGGGTTCGGGTGGAAGATGAATCGCCCTTCCGGGTCGATGACCCATGCGTAGCCGGTCTTGCCGGATTGAATGGGCTTGACGATGGAAGACAGCAGCGTCGATACGCTCAGATGGAACACCATCATCCGTTCTGGGTCGGCTCCTAAACGGACCGCTATCATCAGCTCCATGACCGTCGCGTCGACGGACACCGGCGAGACCCAATAGGCGGGCTCCGCCTGATGAGCGAACCGCACCGCGTGGGTAGGATCGTCCGGTGTCAGGCGGCGTTCGGACCAGCTGCCGGGCGAGAGTCCGGTGAAGACGCGGCCGCTCGCACGATCAACGACCTCCACCCGGCGAACCATGCTTGCCGGCAGCTGCATCATGCTTGGCTGGAGGGCGTCGGCGATCTTCCGGGGATCCTCCGTTTCCTCCCGGATGACTTGGGCCTGGAAATAAAGGTTGCGTTTGACTTCCTCGATTTCGCTCTCGATGCGGGCCTTGGCCGTTTGTGCAATGACCATCTGCTGCGCGTTGAACTGGTCCGTCACGACGGCGTTCATCTCCCGGGCGGTCCAGACGCCCAGCAGGATCCCCGTCGCCAGAAGCAGGATCACGGCAACGTAGACGATCGCGACGATCGTTCGGCCGGCCAACGTGTCTTTGGAGATCTGCATCTTAAATTCATTAAAGAAAACGGCGTGTCGGCGTTTTTTAGCGGCTCATCATAGCCGTTTTTGAAAAAAGCGCAAGGCGACGGGGAAGCCAGCAGGAGGACCAGCTGCCGGCGCGGAAGACATGCTGCGCGTCCATCAGGTCGTTTAGACTGACGCGAAGATTAGACCATTTGATCTGATCAACGGCCGGACCCCCGGCTTCCGGGGTCCGGCTTGCGTGGATCGTTACTCGCCCTCGGTTCCGAATTTTTTCCGGAAGCAGCGTGCCACCAAATCTGCGGCCAGTCGCGCGTCGCCCAGGTGGTCGAAGTTGAAGACCAGGTCGAACTCGGAGGCGGGGGCATCCTTTTTCCCATAGGCTTTCCGGAAGAAGGCCTGCTGCTCCCGGTCAATCTTGACCAGGGTTTTGGCGGCCTCATCGTTGCCGAGATTCAACAACGACGCCAGGCGTTCGATGCGGAAGCTGTCGGAGCAGATAAATCGCACGGCCAGCACGCGCTCCCGCGGCAGGATGAGATGGGTCCCCCGGCCGACGAAAATGGTGGAACCCAATGTCGCCAGCGAATAAACGGAGCTTGCCAGGTTGCGGAGGTAGTCGTCCATTTGAAAGGACTTCTTGCCGAACAGCAGGGCGGACAATTCGACGGTCTTGCCGGGGTAGAGCTCGTCATAGAACTTGACCGTCTCCTTATCCAACTGTGTTTCTCCGCTCATGTGCTCCAGGATCTCGCGGTCGGCCACGCGCAGATGAAGCTTTCGGGCGAGGATGTCCGCGACCTCCAGTGCCCCCACGCCGATCTTGCGCGAGAAGCAGATGCACGGCGGGATTTCGGTCGGAAGCCCCTTTTTCTGAAGCAGCTTCTGGCGGCGGTTTTCCCACTCGCGCGCATACTGGGCCGCGACCGTCTCGGCCTCCGGCCGCTTTTTGGCATAGGTCCCGGGAACATAAGGTGTCGT
>CAZEKN010000145.1:3601-6534 GCA_964512755.1 uncultured Desulfatibacillum sp.
CCGTCTCGGCCTCCGGCCGCTTTTTGGCATAGGTCCCGGGAACATAAGGTGTCGTTGGGGTGAACATCATCATGGGTTACCTCCCTCTCTTGGCATCGAGATCCGTCTCGATGGCGATGTCGTTGAGCCGGCCATATCTCATAAGCGCCCGTCGAGGCACTCCGGCGTGTTCTCGCGTTCGCGCGATTCAAAACGCTGCCGACACTCGGCCGTGCCGAATGTGTCACTTTGTGGGTGACATTCCTGACAATTGAGCAGTTACATCCTTGCAACGGGCGCGGCATTGATCAGCTTCAGCACGCGGTCGGCCGCCGGGTCGACCCAGGCGGACGTCTCGGCCGAAAGGCCGCGCTGCATGGCGAAACAGTGCCCGCGCAGCGAGACCAAAAACGCCGTGCAGGCCCGCCCCGAGACCGCCTGCACCAGCCACAGAAACATCGCCGGCGACAGCACATGGCTGAGGCCGGGCGGCCGGTACTCCGGCAGAAGACGCAGGTAGATCACCGGCCGCACCTCTGCGGCCACATGCGCGTCGACCAGCACCAGACGATGGTAGGGTGCGGCGTCGACCGCCAATTCGGGAGTGAGCTGGGGAAGGAAGACGGCTGTTTCGGGCGCCAGCGCTTCCAGTCCGCTGTCGTCCTCCGGCAGCGGCCGTTGGCCGAGGCGCTCCCGCAGTCGATTGACCACGTGAAACGCCGCGCCGTCGTCGCCGCGATCGAGGTTGCCGTAGCCGATGATCAAGGTTTGGCTCATAGCGTCAACGTGCGACCTGTGCGAGCACCCGGCCGTCCGGCCCCACCATCTTCAACTCCAGCGGCATCTGCCCCACGGCATGGGTGGAGCAGGAAAGGCAAGGGTCGTAGCAGCGCACGGCCGCCTCCACCCGGTTGAGCATGCCCTCGGGAACCGCCGGCCCGTGCACAAAGGCCTTGGCGACGCGGTCCACCGCCTGGTTCATGGCCCAGTTGTTGTGCCCGGTGGCGACGATCAGATTGGTGCGGGTGAGCAGGCCGTTGGCATCCACTTGGTAGTCGTGGACCAGGGTTCCCCGGGGCGCCTCGATCACGCCCACCCCGTGCGGCCGCAATCCCGGCGGACCATAGGCGCGGATGTCCGTGGAGAGGATGTCGGGCTCCGAGAGCAACTGCTCGATGCGTTCCAGGGCGTAGATCACCTCGATCAGGCGCGCGTAGTGATAGAAGAGCGAGCCTTCCACCGGGCGGCCGTCGTTAAGCTGTCGAAAGCGCTTGAATTCTTCGTTGGCGAGGGAGGTCCCGATCCGGTCGACGACGTTGAGCCGGCCGAGCGGCCCCACCCGATAGGCCCCCTGCGGCCACCCCTGCTTGCGGTAATATGGGAACTTGAGAAACGACCAGGGCTCCACATGCTCGGCCATGTGGAGCAGGTAGTCCTCGGGTTTGAATTGATCGATGCGTTCGCCGTTCGGGCCGCAGACCCGGATCTGGCCGTCGTAGAGGGACAAGCCGCCCTTGGCGTCGACCAGGCCCATGTAGTTGGAGGGGAACGAGGCAAAGCTCAGGGCCAGGTCATGGTTGTTTTCGATCCATCCGGTGAGGAGGCCCACTCCCTCCATGGCCACTCCGAGTTGAGTTTCAATCTCCGCGGCGATGGCATCCCGGTCCTTGGAACCCAGGGGGGTGTTGACGCCGCCGGGTACAGCAAAATTGGGATGCACCCGTTTGCCGCCGAGCCGCTCGATGATCTGCTGGCCGAAGCGTCTTAGGCCCACCGCTTTAAGGGCCAGGGACGGATCGGCGTTAATGATACCAAACACGTTGCGCACGGCGGGGTCGGCATCGAACCCCAGCACCAGGTCCGGTGCGGCCAGGTAGAAGAAATGCAGGCCATGGGACTGGACGAATTGGCCCATGTGCATGAGCTCTCGCAGCAGCACCGCCGGCCGGGGCGGAGCGGCCCCCCAGATAGCGTCGCAGGTTTTGGCCGAGGCCAGATGATGGCTGACCGGGCAGATGCCGCAGATGCGCTGGGTGATCTGCGGCATCTCGAAATAAGGCCGGCCCTCGCTGAATTTCTCCAGCCCCCTGAACTCGTCCACGTGAAGGTAGGACGCCTCCACCTCGCCGCTTTCGTTGAGATGCAGGGTGATGCGGGCGTGGCCTTCGATGCGGGTGACGGGTTCGATGGTGATTTTTTGGGCGGTCATGGTTCGCCTCCCTGGCAGGTCATGGTGAATCGCTGTCGGTCGCGTGTTCCACCGAAATCGTTCACCGTTAAAGGGCATCGGGTTCAGGGTTCGGGGTTCAGGGTTCAGGAAAAAAGAGGTTCGGACGCTGGTGCTTTTGGGTTTCCTGAACCCCGAACCCCGAACCCTGGAACCTCACATCGCTCCGGTGTTTGTCAGTCATACCGAAAATGCTGCGGCGGCAATATAACCGGCAGCCGCCCCGCTAGCACTTCCGAGAACACGTAGAAGAAGTCATCCGGGCGGGGCGGGCAGCCGGGCAGAAAGATGTCGACCTTTACGACCTCGCCGACCCCCGTGACGGTCTCGATCGGCCGGCCCAGCTCGACCGAGTCCGGAATGAGGCCGTCCACGGTGCTTTCGGTCTCCAGGTAGGCACGTTTCAAGGCGGCCTGCGTGCCGACCAGATTGCGGGCGGCGACGATGCCGCCGAAGGTGGCGCAGTCCCCCACGGCCACGAGATAGGTGCAGCGTTCGCGCATGCGGCGCGCCACCTCGATGTTGTGCGTGTTGCTGATGGCGCCGGTGAGCACCCCGACCGTGACCCCGCTCTCCGGCGGATGCTTCAGGTCGGTCAGCGGGCTGGACGTGAAGGTGACGTGGTTCAGCAGCTCCACGACGCGTTCGTCCAGGTCCAGCAGGGACATGTGACAGCCGGCGCAGGCGGCCAGCCAGTCGGTTGCGATCAGGACCTTCGACATGTGCG
>CAZEKN010000146.1:0-6486 GCA_964512755.1 uncultured Desulfatibacillum sp.
GTCCCCGTTCTGAATTCCGCGCTCGAATTCGTATGCCTGCTGGGACACCTTGCGCTGGATGTGGCCGAAGGCAACGGCGCGGCGCATGCCGCCGATCTTCTGCACATCGGCCATCTCCGCCAGGATGCGGTCCTCCATCTGCTTGGTCAGGGTCTCGATGAAATAGGACCCCGCGAGCGGATCGACGGTGTCCCGCAGCCCGACTTCGTCCATGAGCAGCTCCAGGGTGCGCAGCGACAGCAGGGCCGCGCGCGGCGTGGGAATGGTGTAAGCCTCGTCGAAGGAGCACAGCGCCGTGGTCTGGGCGCCGCTCAGGGCCGCGGCCATGGCGTAAAACGCGCTGCGCATGATGTTGTTTTCCGGCTGGGCCTTGGTCAGGCCGCTGCCGCCGCCGCCGAACAACCCGCGCAAGAAAAGATTTTTCTTCTGGGTCACGCCGAACTCTTCCTGGAGCATCCGCGCCCACAGCTTGCGCGCGGCGCGGAACTTGGCGATCTGCTCCCAGAGGTTGCCGTAGACATTCAGGTTGAAGGAGAAGCTGCCGACGAACTCGTCCGGCTGGAGTCCGCGGTCCTGCACCTCGGCGATGTAGGTTTTGGCGATTTCAAAGGCGTAGGCGATTTCCTGCGCCGGCGTCGCCCCGGATTCCCGGATGTGGTAGCCGCAGATGCTGACCGGGTTGCAACGCGGCAGCTCCCGGACCGCATATTCGACGGCATCGCCCACCAGCCGCACGGCCGGGTCCACCGGAAAAATCCAGGCCCCGCGGCCGATCATCTCCTTGAGGATATCGTTCTGCGGGGTAGCGCTGATCGTTTCGGCCGGATAGCCGAACTTCTCGGCGACCGCCTGGTACATGGCCAGCATGATGCAGGCCACCGCGTTGATCGTGAGCCCCGACCCGATCCGGTCCAGGGGAATGTCCTTGAAGGCGATTTCGAAATCCCGCAGCGAATCCACGGCCATGCCGACCCGGCCGACCTCTCCCGCCACGCGCGGGTCGTCCGAGTCGTAGCCCATCTGGGTCGGCAGGTCAAAGGCGACGTTCAGACCCGTCTGGCCGTGGGAGATCATCAGCTTGAAGCGCTGGTTGGTCTCCGCGGGCGTCCCGAATCCCGTGTACTGGCGGGTCGTCCAGGCCCGGCTGCGGTAGCCCAGCGGGTGCAGGCTGCGCGTGAAGGGGTATTCGCCGGGGTCGCCGAGGTCTTTGGCATAGTCGAACCCGACCTCCTCCAGATCCCGGGGTGAGTAGCTGGGCTTGATCCGGATGCCGGATTGGTAGACGACGTCCCGGATGGCGTCCTTTTCGTCTTTGATGTATCTGGCAACCCCCATAATCCCTCATCCTGCTTCTGATACGTTGCGTCGGCGGCTCTGGATCCGGCTCATACGGCCACGGCCCGGATCCCGGCGACGATCTCTTCGAAAGGGGTGCCGCCGGGAAAGACCCCCTGGATGCCCATCTTCTTCAGTTCGGCGACATCCTGTTTGGGAATCACGCCGCCCACCACCACCGGAATGTCCTGGATGCCTTCGGAGGCCATCAGATCGAGCAGCCGCCGGCAGATCGGCAGATGCGCGCCGGACATGATGCTCAGGCCGATGACATCCACCGCTTCCTGAACCGCTGCGGCGACGATCTGCTCCAGCGTCCGGTGCAGACCGGTGTAGATGACTTCCATGCCCGCATCCCTCAAGGCCAACGCCACCACCTTCGCTCCGCGGTCATGGCCGTCCAGGCCCGGCTTGCCCACGATTATCTTGATGATTTTTTCCGCCATGGCCTCACCTATTCCGATGAACTGTCGAATGTTGTTAGCACCATCTCCTGCCCTCTCAGAATGTGCTCCCGAACCAGGCGCTCGACCCCTTCGGCGTCCCGCCGCCGGATGCGCTCAAGGATCAGGCGGTGGTCATCGTTGCTGACCCGGGCCCGGCGTGCGTCGCGGAGGATGATCTGCCGGAAGCGGAAAATGTGGTCCCGCAGGGCGTCGATCATCCCCACCAGCCGCGGGCTGCGGCTAAGGGCATAGAGCAGGTCGTGAAACTGCGTGTTCACGTCCGGCAGGCCCCTCAGCTGGTTCCGGCGCAGCAGGCGCTCGAATTCATCGATCTTGGCTTCCAGCGGCTTCAAGTCATCCGCCTGGTAATTGAGAGCGGCCAGCCGGGCGGCATAGCCCTCCAGCACGCTGCGGATGCCGAAGGTCTCGACGATATCCTGCCGGTTCAGGCCCAACACGCCGAAGCCGCCGTGCGGAAGCCTTTCAATAAAGTGCTCCCGCGCCAGTTTGTGAATCGCCTCCCGCACCGGTGTGCGGCTGATTCCCTGGACGCCGGCGATGCGGCTCTCCACCAGCCGCGTTCCGGGAGCGAGGTCCCCCCGCACGATGGCCTGCCGGAGGTTGTCGTATACCAGCTCGCCGAGCGACTTGCGCGCGCTCAGGCCCCGCATCGGCCGTAGGACGATCTTGAGATTCGCGTCGGGGTGCCGGGGTTTGACTCGCATGGCGTCCCGCTGCCCGTCAGATGATTCCGCGGGCCTTCCAGTCGGCGAGATCGGACGGTGCGCGGCCCAGAGTCCCTCCGTAGATTTCGGCGTTGTGTTCGCCGCAGCGCGGCGGAAAGGAGAGCGCGCGACCGGATGCCTCCAAAAACGGCGTCAGGCAGGGCGCCGGTGCCAGCGTAATGCACTGGCCCGTGACCGGGTCCGCCGCATGCAAGAGCCGGCGCTCGACCAGCGGGTCGGCGACCACCTCGCGGATCGTCTTGATTTTGCTGGCCGGGACGGTGATGGCATTAAGCGTTTCCACCAGTTCCTCCGAGCTCAATTGCCGCGTGATCGCGCTGATCGACCGGTTCAGGTTTTTCACGTCGGCAATGCGGCCGGCGTTTTTGGCATAACCCGGCTGGTCGAGCGCTTGAAACCTATCGAGGGCGACGAGCGCCTTCCATTGACGGTCGTTGCCGACCGCCATATAAACGAAGCCGTTGCGGGTCGGGTAGACCGAGACCGGGCAGAAGAACTCATGGGTGTTGCCCCGGCGCGCGAGGGTCTTGTTGAACGTGGCCGTGAACGTGATCGGGACCGTAAGCCAGGACACGGACGATTCCAGCATCGACAGGTGAATGCAGGCGCCCGCGCCCGTCGCCTGGCGCTGAAAGAGCGCCTTCATCAAGGATCCGTAGGCGTGCTCGCTGGTGCCCATGTCCGGGAGCGGTATCCCAAGCACCTGGGGGTCGCCGCCGCTCTCGCCGGTCAGCTCCATCAACCCGGAGCGCGCCTGCAGGATCGGATCATAGGCGCCCTCGTTGCAGTCCGGGCCGAAACCGGTGACTCCCAGCCAGATCAGGTCGGGTTTGATTTTCTTCAGCGTTTCGTAGTCGATTCCGAGCTTGGCATAGTTGCGCGGCAGCTGGTTGGTGGCGAAAACATCTACCGGCAGCCGGCGGATCAGGTCGTGAAACAGGACCTGCCCCTGCGGGTCGGCCAAGTTCAGGGTGAGAGCCTTCTTGCCGGCATTGATGCACAGAAAATAGGCGTTCATGCGCTCTTCGCCGAGCACGTTGTCGCCGATCATCCGGTTGGGATCGCCGTGGACCGGGTGCTCGAGGCGGATCACGTTCATGCCGTCCTGGGCCAGCCGGTAGGTGAGGTAGGGCAGGACGGTCGCCTGCTCGAGAGAAAGCACGGTAAGGCGTTTGAAGAGGTCCATCGCTCCTCCCTGGCGGGGTGAGGGGTGCCGGGCTGCGGGTGGTGTCCGCACGACCCAATCCGATCCGGAGAGCAAACCAAATGCTGAATCGAATTCCAATGCTGTATACAGTATACAAATTTGATATGTCAAGATAATTGGCGCGAGATCCGGCCGGATAAAGCATTGTCGAACGTCCGCGGTGGAATATGGGCCTCGCCTGCGTCTTGCAGGCCCTGGCGGGTTGTGGTAGGGCCGGATGCACTATCGAACCCGGCGGCATCGAAATCGGAGCAGAAGGAGCGGCTATGGCGGACCAGTTCGATCTAATCATCCGGAACGGCTGCATCGTCGACGGCAGCGGCCGATCCGGCTACCGCGCCGACCTCGGCATCGCCGGCGGCCGGATCCTCCGGATCGCCCCGAGGATCGAATCGGGCCTCGCCCGGCAGACGGTCGATGCCGAAGACCGGGTGGTCAGCCCGGGTTTCATCGACACCCACACGCACGACGATCTCTACCTCCTGAGCTGCCCCACCTGCGACGACAAAGTCCGTCAGGGCGTCACGACCGAAGTGATCGGCAACTGCGGCCAATCCGCCGCTCCGGCCAGCGACGTCCATCGCGAAATGCTCTTGGATTTTCTGAAAATCATCGGCAGCGCGCAGATGGAGCGGGACGACCTGAATGCGAACTCGTTCGACGACTATCTCCGCAAGCTCGAAGGCGTGAAGCCGGGGATCAACGTCCTGGCGCTGGTCGGACACTCCACCGTGCGCATGGGCTGCATGGGCATGGCCGACCGGGCGCCTTCCGATCGGGAGCTCAAGGACATGCAATCACTCGTGGCCCAAGCCATGCATGCGGGCGCCTTCGGCCTGTCCACGGGCCTGATCTATGCGCCCGGAAACTATGCGTCCACGGATGAGATCGTCGCGCTGGCCAAAATGCTCACCCCGTTCGGAGGCATCTACGCCACCCATATGCGCAGCGAAAGCGACCGTGAGGTGGAGGCCATCGCGGAAGCGATTCGGATCGGGGAGGAAGCCGGCGTCCACGTTCACATCGCCCACCACAAAATCGGCGGCCGGAACAACTGGGGGAAAAGCAGCGAAACCCTCCGGCTGATGGCGGAAGCCCGGAACCGCGGCATGGGGGTGACCTGCGACCAGTATCCCTACCGCGCCGGTTCGACCTATCTCGCGGCGATCCTGCCGCCGCGGGCCCTGGCCGGCGGGCCGTCCGTCTTCAGCCGGAAGCTCAAGGACGAGGCGTTCCGCAGGGACATCATTCAAGCCATTGAGGACGGAACCGAGCCGGGTTGGGACAACCTCCTCAAGGGATCGGGCTTCGACGGCATCATGATCTCTGTTTCTCGACACCGTGATTATGTCGGCAAAACGATCACGCAGATCGCCGAAATGGAGAGTAGGAGCCCCTACGAGGTGATTTTCGATCTCGTCGCGGAGGAAAACATCGGCGTGATCGCGATCCTTTTCGGGATGTGCGAAGAGGATATCTGCCGGATCCTACAGGACCCCTGGACCATGATCGGAAGCGACGGCATCCCGGGCTTCGGCGTCAACCGGGTCCACCCGCGCATGACCGGCACCTTCCCCAGGGTACTTGGAAAATACGTCCGGGAGGAAGCGGTCTTGAGCCTCGAAGAGGCCGTGCGCAAGATGACGTCCCTGCCCGCCGCGACCTTCGGACTGATACGCAAGGGGCTGCTTCAGGAAGGTTTCGACGCGGACCTGGTCGTATTCGACCCCCGCACCATCATCGATCGATCGACCTTCGAAGAACCCAACCGCGGTCCGGACGGGATCGACCACGTCTTCGTAAACGGCCGGCCGGCCGTGGAGAACGGCCGCATCCTCGGTGCGACCTCGGGTCGCGTGCTGCGGCGCGAGACGGAGCTGGCCGGAGGCAAAGGCAGAGAGCCTTCACGTTGAAGCCGGGGACCATCCAACCGGTTTTTCTCCGGGCCGGAGCCTATGCGGAGACTTTTTCCGATGACGTTGACCCTTAAGCCATCGTTTTTGACTGCCCAACCTCAGTTTTCTATGCCCCCGTGCGGGCATGAATGCCGTTTTAGTAACTATTTGACGAAAGCCGCCCTATTGGAGAATCAGAAAAGGACGGGGCTTGGAGGCAGGAGATTTCCAAAGGCAAACGGGGGAGTCCCTTATGGAATCGGATGAAGATTTCCGTCAGTTGCTGCGCGAGCTTCTGAGCGGACAGAAGTTAGCGGTGCTTTCGACCCATAACGGCGGCCAGACGTATGCCGGCCTGGTGGCGTTCGCCTTCTCAGATGATATAGGATCACTTTATTTTGCAACACCGCGCACCACCGGTAAGTTCAGCAACCTGCAGGGGGATTGCCGCATGGCGTTGCTCATTACCAGCCGCACGAACAAGGAAACCGATTTTCACGGATCTCGCGGATTTTGCCCAAGGCGATATCCTGGTTTGCGACGCCGTTGATCCCAACATGACGTTCGTGGTGCCGCTGGCGGCCGCCGTCGTGGAGCGTCGTGGCGGCATGCTGATCCATGGAGCGGCATCGCCCGCGAGTGCGGTCTGCCCTGCGTCACAGGCGTTTCCGACGCCACCGTCTTGATTCAAAGCGGCGTCCCGCTTACAGTAGACGGGTATCTGGGCATCGTGACCATCGGACCCGGCAATATTTGACAGGAATAGTTCAAGCAAGGAGATCGGCCATGGAAAACCGGATTAGAATCGGCGTCAGTGCGTGCCTGCTCGGCCAGCCGGTGCGTTTCGACGGCAGCCA
>CAZEKN010000147.1:0-6449 GCA_964512755.1 uncultured Desulfatibacillum sp.
GCTGATGTCCATGGCCGACCGCCGGTCGCTGGACGCCGCGGCGTAAGCCGGGCGATATTCGTATCAAGCCACAAACGGGGCGCCTCGCAGGGCGCCCTGTTTTTTTTGGTGCAGTCTAAAGGGCTGATTTCGCTGACTCGGCCGATCAAGGAGAATCATTCGATGTTGTCACTTGCAGAGTTAAAGAAGAAAACGGACCTGATCGATGAAATCAACTGGGACATGACGCCCGAAGAAGCTGTAAGGCTCTACCTGGAGTGGGGCAATAACTGGGCGCGCGGCGACGGATACGTGATCCGCTCGAAAGGCGATTACACCACCTATTTCGTGGTAAACTGCTGGGCGCGGCCGTATTTCATCTACCTCATCCGGCGCAACTCCGACGAGGCCCAGGAATTGGCAAAATTCGAGCTGCCTCAGCGGTTTGAAAAAGATGTCTGCGAACTTAAAGGGGTGTATGCGCTGGACCCGGATGTGAAACAGTGGTTGAAGAAGGAGCTCGGCGTGCCGCACTGAGCGGTGCCGTTCGGCGACCGCCGCTCCGCCCTCAAGCCAGTTCCGGGTGATCGTTCAAAAAGCGGTAGAGGGTAGCGCGCCCGACCCCCATGAGTTTGGCCGCTTTCACCTTGTTGCCTCCCGTGCGGGCAAGGGCTTTGCGTACGGCCTCCAGGTCGAGCTTGCGTGCGGGGCCCCGTCGGCCGCACACGTCGGCCGCCTCGCGCAATTCCAGCGGAAGATGATCGATTTCGATGACATTGCCGCCACATTTAACGAAAGCGAATTGAACGGCGTTCTGCAGCTCGCGCACATTTCCCGGCCAGCGATAATCCATCATCAGGGATAGGGCCTGGTTGGAAATTGCAAGCGGTTCACGCCCGTAGCGCTCGGCAGCGTCTTTGAGAAAATGGTCGATCATCAGAGGGATGTCTGTTTTTCGGTCCCGCAGCGGCGGCAGGTGGATCGGAATGACGTTCAGCCGGTAAAACAAATCCTCGCGAAAGCGATTGCGCTCCACCTCCTTCTTCAGGTTCTTGTTGGTGGCGCTGATCACGCGGGTATTCACCGCCAGGGTGTGCTCGCCCCCCACGCGTTCGAATCGTCCCTCTTGCAGGAAGCGCAACAGCTTGACCTGCATGGTGTTTGAAAGCTCCGCCACCTCGTCCAAGAAAACGGTCCCGCCGTCGGCCAGCTCGAAACGGCCCTTCTTGTCGCGAACGGCGCCGGAAAACGCGCCTTTAACATGGCCGAAGAGTTCGGTTTCGATCAGGCCTTCTGGGAGTGCGCCGCAGTTGATGGGGACAAACGGGGCGCCGGCGCGACGGCTTTCGGCATGGATGGCGTTGGCCACAAGCTCTTTCCCCGTCCCCGTCTCTCCGGACAGGTGCACCGGAAAATCGTACCCGGCGACATCCTGAATCTGTTTGAAGATGGCCAGCATCTTGCTGTTGCGGCCGATGATCCCGCTGAAGCGAGTCATTTCACCGACCTGAAGCTGCAGCCGGAGCAGATCGGTCATGTCGCGGAAGTAGGCCAGAACGCCGGCCAGGCCGCCGTCGCCGTCTTGCATGCGCGTCACCGTCATCTCGATGTGGCGGGACTCGCCCGACTTGGTGGTGATGTTCAGGGGGTACTCGGCGGTATCCGCCACCTCTGCAGGGTGGTCGCAGAACGCACAACGTCCGCCGCAGAAAGGTGCTCCGAAGGCTTCGTGACAGTCTCTCCCCACCACTTCATTGCGGCCGTATCCGGTGATGCGCTCCGCCTCGCGGTTGAAGAAAAAGATGCGGCGCTGCGGGTCATGGGCAATAATGCCCTCTTTCAGGTTATCCAGGACGTGTTCCAAATTATCCCGGCGGCACATCAAGGATTCGATGGGAAAGGACGTCATTGCAATCTACCGCCCCAGGTGTCTGCACAAAGGCGCCGGCTGGCATTTAGTTCCGGCGAATGTTTGTTTGTCTCAGGTCTGTTGATTTTAAGCAACAACATCAAACCAACCCGCTGGGATAGGTTCGCGCGCCCTTTCAGCCCGGCGGCCGCAGGAATCTCTGCTCAATGAAATCCGCAATCGGCACAGGATCGTCCAGGCGAAAAACGGGTACATGGACCGCGATATCCGCATCGGTGGCTAGGGCGATCAGCCCGGGATCACTGCGGCATAGAAGTTCGGTGTGCACCTCGGTCCGCACAACCTCTATTTTGGGCGTATTTTCGTGCTTATAGCCTTCGGTGATGAGAAGATCAACATCGTAAAAATACCTGATCAGATCGGCCACGGAGTCAGAAGAAGCAGACTTGATCATGGCAATCTGGCCGGATGAGGCCAGAATCACGGTATGCGCACCGGCGGCCCGGTGCCGGGCGCTGTCCTTGCCGGTCTGGTCGATTTCAAGCGCATGGTGGGTGTGTTTGATCGTGCCGATGCGGTAGCCTCGTCGCTTCAGTTCAGGGATCAGGATCTCGATCAGGGTGGTCTTGCCGGATTCGGACCGGCCGACGATGGAGACAACGGGCGGCATATTGGAATTCACCATGATTGTTTGAGGTTTTGATCTGAAATGCGCGAAGCGGAACCCTAACGCCCACGACCGTCCATGTCAAGCCGGGTAGGGAACGGTTCCGAGGAGGACCCCCGAATCGTTCGGGGTCTGAACCGGGATGCGCCGGATGTCCGTTACGCCGGCCGCCGCCAGCATGTCCGCAAGCTCCACCTCGGAATAAGCTCGCCCGGATTCGGTTCCCACCAGCATATTGAGCGAAAACAATGCGGGGAACAGCGGGCCGTCCAGCGTGTCGTTGAGAATGAACTCATGGATGGCGATTATTCCGCCCGGTTCCAGAGCCGAGACGGTCTTGCGGATGAGGTTCCGGCAGGTTTCAGGCCCTTCGGCATGCAGGATATGGGAAAGCCAGGCCACGTCATATCGTCCGGGGATGCCGTCCGAATGGTAGTCTCCGGGGCTGAAGGAGACCCGGCTTTGCATGTCGAACCACGCGATCGTTTTTTCGGCAAACGGCCGGGTGGCCGGCTGGTCGAAAACCGAGGCGCTCAGGGCAGGATTCTTGAGGCAGAAGTGGATTGCGTAAGTGCCCGGGCCACCGCCCAGGTCGAGCAGACGCCGCCGGGACGAAAGGTCGATGGCGTCGGCCATTCGGGGGGCGATCGCCATGGCCAGGTTGAACATTCCCATGAGAAAGCTTTCGCGCCATTCCTCACGGCTGGCGGATGCCTGGTTACGATTCGCCCGGCCGGTCCGCACCGATTGGTCCAGCCGGGCCCAAGACTCCATGAGGTGGTGATGGTGAAGGATAATGTGGCCGATGTATTTCGGAGAACCTTTCGCAAGAAAGCGGTGTACAGAAGGGGGACATGCGAAACGGCCGTCGCTTTTCACCAGGAGCCCCATGGCCGCAAGGGCGTTGAGTAAACGCTCGACCCCGTCCCTTGATCCTTTCACTTTATCGGACGCTTCTTCGGCGGTCATCGGCGTTGCGCCGATGGTCGTGAACAGGTCCAGTTTTACGCCAGCGTGCAGGGCGCAGGTCCGCCAAAAATACCCGGACAGCTCCAACAAATCTCCAGGGTGCCATTCTCGCGCACTCATATGCTTACTCTCCAGGCCGCGTTGCATGCGCTCCAGCATCAAGCGCCGCCGATAGTCAACTTCAGTCGTCTTTTTCGGCCTGCTCTTTAGCCAACTGTTCAGGGGTCATCGTCCAAAAAGGGGCGCCGTCTTTCGTCAGGCGGCATTTGAATTCGTAAAAATCGCCCTTCTTCACCTTGGAAGCCATAAAAACGTCTTTGCCGTTGATTTCAGCCCAGGAGCCCTTCAAAACGACCTGGTCTCCGGGTTTCACTCCGATTTCACTGGGCTTGGCGAACCACGTAGGGCAAAGATGTACCATGAACGTGTTGCTGCCCTCGCGCACCTCCATGGCTGTCGCCGGCGACATCCCGGCCATGGGCACCACCTCCACCACCTTAACCACCTTGGCCTTGATCTTTTCGAAGTCCCTGGGATTGTATAGCTTGTTGTATGGATCGTCGATTCCCCAGCCCTTTTTGTCAGGAGAATCCGCCGCAAACGCGAAATTCAAACAGAACAGCAGCACCAGCGCGATCTGCAGCTTAATCATCATTCTCATGGATGCAGCCATGTTTACCTCCTTTGGCGGAGCACGTTCGATGAGGGTTACTCGTTCTATTTTTTCTCAGGGGTTACTCCACACCGTGTCAGTATCTCACGGGCGGTTTTTGAACTTTTGTAGAAAGTAAGTCCGTCGATGCGGATCTTCAACCGTCCTGGGGCTGTTTACATGGCTGTCATGGCTTATTCGCGAATGGTCAACCAGATCCCCGCCAGCACCACCGCCATGCCCACCAGGCGAGATATAGTCAATGGGCGAACCGCGGAACCCATCCATCCGAAATGGTCGATCAATGCACCCATAGCAAACTGGGCAAAAACGAAAACGGTGATAACCGCAACCAACCCCAGGCGGGGGACGCTGTATGCCAGGGTCCCGACAATAACGAGTCCCAATGCCCCGGAGGAATAGGCATACCATGGCACCCCCGCATTGGCGGTCAAATTGCCACCACGCTGGATCAACATCAAGATGCCAATGAGAGCACCCCCGCTGAAATAAGTTATGAAAACGCTTTCGAGCGTGCCCATACGCTTGTCGATCAGGCCCATGAAATGGGCTTGAAGAGCAGTTGCCACCCCACCGATAGCAGCTATGGCTGCCAGTAACTGGAAATTCATAGATGTTGGATCCCTTATTGATTAAATTTCATATTTTCAGGTAATTATTTTCAGCGATGTTCTGGCCAGGCTGGCTGAATGTTATTTTTAGCTTTTAAATCATATAGATAATTCCAGTTTTTGCAGACAGGCATGTTTTATGCTTGGAGTTGAGTTCGTATCCTTACCTCAGAGGGCCTTATGGAAGACTCCCTAATTTTACTATCAAAAACGCTGATCGGAACGCTGACATTGATCATCCTGTTTGAAATTTTTGTTCTGCTTTGAGGCTTGGGGATGCGCACGGGCTGGTTGCAGAAGCAACGATTCCATTACCCACAGAAAGACCCTATGCACATGGAACCCCAGATCGTTGTGTCAAAGAATGAACAGCGGGATAGCCAGCGCTTTCAATTTTCATCGCCCGTCATGTTCGAAAATTACCTGACCGGCAACTATAACGACGGTCGTATGGTCAACTACAGCCGAGGCGGCATGTGTTTTGAGGCCGACGTAGCCCCCGATGTCGGGGCGGAGCTTTTTATCGGTATTGAAAACTCACCCTACTCGTCTCATCACGATGTGTTCCGAGCCAAGGTGGTATGGATAAAAGAACGGTCTCTGAAGGATTCCTACTACGCCTACGGCGTCGGGGTGAAATACTGCTGACGTTTTCAGCTTGACCGACCCGCTCGGCTCAATGCCTGCCGCGCGATTGCCGCCGGATAGCCTCAAGCCCCTCCAAAAAAAGATTCTTTTTCGCTTACCGTCTCACGGCGCAACTGGCTAACGCCGGATGGATTGAGCCACATCATTTAACCTTTCGCGAACGGAAATGACATAGCTGGCCATCTTTCCGCGGTGGTCGGCCATGATGGAATCATGCCGGCCGCGCAGAACCACCATCGGATCAAATGTACAGACGCGCTCCATTTCTCTGAAAGCGATTCTGATATTCTCATCGCCGCCTTTTTCACGAACCACGGGATAGAGTTGGATGATGGCTCCCAAGAAATCCCGCAGCACCAGGATCACTCCCTGGGTATAGTAAATCCGGTCATCCAGCTCGGTGTAGCCTACATCTTCGGTAGCTTGAACCAGCAGACCCAGGGGTTGATCGAGCACCTGGTTGCTTAGAATAAAGGTAAACAAGTTGTAAAGGTCGTCCGAACGCATGTTGAAGACGGCCTTGCCGTCCATTACCGCTGCCTCATACTTGCGCTGCAGCTCGATGCCCTTGCGGTACTCGCTTTCGCTCGAGGGCAGCCACCAACTGTCCTCCGAAAAGGCAAAACGTTTTTCGCGGGCTTCCTTCAACCATTCGTTTTCAGCGTCGACGGTGCCGTATTTGGCGAGGTTGGTGGCATAGAACATGGCCAACATGCGCGTTGCGAAGATCACCCCGCGCTGCCGGCTGCCGCGGTTATCCAGCCAACGGGTGGGGGAGACCAACAGGTCGTTGACAGACCAGCCGAATGTCGAATCCAGTTCCTCCTCCAGGTGGTTGGTCAAGGCACGGCCCAGCGCGGCGCCTTTCTGCGCTTCGGAAGCATCCGGCGGAACGCTTTTCAATATCGCCTGGACCCGGGATTCGGAAAAGGGAAACCGGGTAGGGTCCAGCCACGTGTAGCCCAGGTCTATCAGCCACACCAGGCCGAACGTCAGCGGCCAGAGCAGCAGCAGACATAGCAGAACAATCAC
>CAZEKN010000148.1:0-6434 GCA_964512755.1 uncultured Desulfatibacillum sp.
TGGACAACTTCAACAAGGACCCCTGGGCCGGCCAGGCCATGATCAAGACCGCCGAAAATGTGGCCAAGGAAGAAGGCATCACGCGCCAGGAATGCGACGAGGTTGCGCTGCAGCGCTACAAGCAATATCAGGATGCGCTCGCCAACGACCGCGAGTTCCAGAAGCGCTATATGTATCCGGTGATGATCAAGGTCTCCAAGAAGCAGACCATCATGCTCGATGCGGACGAGGGCGTCATGACCACCACGGCCGAAGGCCTGGCCGGGCTGAAGCCGGTTTTACCCGACGGCGTGCATACGTTCGGGGCCCAGACCCACCCGGCCGACGGCAACTGCGGCATGATCGTCGCCAGCCGCGAAAAGGCCAAGTCCCTGAGTGCGGATCCGTCCGTGGAAATTCAAATTGTCTCTTACGGCTACGCCCGGGTCAAGCCGGCCTTCATGGCGGCAGCGGTCTACCCCGCCGCACAGATGGCCCTCGACAGCGCCAAAATCAAAGCCAAAGACGCAAAAGCCATCAAGACCCACAACCCCTTTGCCGCCAATGACGTGTTTCTGGCCAAGAAGCTCGGCATCGAGGTGATGACCGGAATGAACAACTTCGGCTCCTCGCTGATCTTCGGCCATCCCCAAGGGCCGACCGGGGGCCGGCTGATCATCGAAGGCATCGAGGAAGTGGTGATGAAGGGCGGCGGCTATCTCCTGTTCGCCGGTTGCGCCGCCGGCGACACCGCCGCTGCCATGGTGCTGAAGATCGGCTGACACGTCAGCCTGAAATGGCTGCCGGGAGACGAACCGGCAGCCATTTTTTTGCTGCGATAATCCATGCCGTGCATCTTGAGCCGGTGTTAGGCTCCGCCTTTTCTTGAGAACGATCCATGACGATTACACGCCGCGACCTGGAAGTTCTGGCTCAAGACGCCGCCTTCCCGGACAAGATCCCCTACCGGCGTCTGTCCGTCCGGCAGATCCAGGAACTCGCGCAGCAGACCGGAATGAGCGGCCGGGAAATTGAACTGGCCGCTTTGCAAAACGGCTTCGTCCCGGAGCGCTATGCCCGCAACATGCGGACCTTTTCGCTGGCCGACCAGGCCGCCCTGCTCAAATCCCATGCCGGCGTAGTCGGCCTGGGAGGGCTGGGCGGCACCGTGACCGAAATCCTGGCGCGCATGGGCGTGGGCCGTCTGACGCTGATCGACGGCGACCGTTTCGAAGACAGCAACCTGAATCGCCAGCTGCTGAGTTCGCCCGCCAACCTGTCCCAGCCCAAGGCCGACGTTGCAGCCCGGCGGGTCCGCCGGATCAATCCGTCCACCGATGTGACCGCCCACGCCTGCTTTCTCACGGCGCAGAACGCCGTGGAACTGCTCGCGGGCTGCAATGTCGTGGTGGACTGTCTGGACAACCTGCGCACGCGCTTCGAGGTCGAGGACGCCTGCCGGCTCATCGGCTGCCCCATGGTGTCCGCGGCGGTGGCCGGCGCCGCGGGCCACATCACCGCTATCTTCCCGCAAGACCGCGGCCTGCGCCTGGTGTACGGCGAACCGCAGAGCCTGCCGCTGAAAGGCGCCGAAACGTCTCTCGGTACGGTTCCCTATTCCGTGGCGTTTCTGGCATCGCTGGAATGCGCCGAGGTGGCCAAGGTTCTTCTGGGCCGCGGAAGCCTGCTGCGCGACAAGCTGCTCGTGGCCGATCTGACCGAAGGAATCATTGAAGTGATGAGTCTCCGGTGACCTCCGCTGAGTTCTTCTTCCATGCGCCGGAGAATTACTTCTGCGGCCGGCCTCCGGCTTGACAGACCTCGATCTTTCGGCGATACTGCTCCCATCCATAGACGTTCTTCACGTCTCCGGTTTTCAGCCGGGGAAGCTCCGGATCTGAAGGCGTATTCGTCGCGAGGGGGATTGCAGCATGCACAAAATTCAGCTTCGACCGTGGTTATGCCTGGGTCTGCTGGCGGTGCTGGGCGCGGCCGCCTGTGCCTCTTCCAACGTTCTCGGTGTGAACTACCTGCTTCCGGCGCAGGCCGGAGCCCCCATCGGCCGGAGCGTCGCCATCGCCTTTGAAGATGCTCGCAGGGACAGCGCGGTTCTCAGCCCGAGCGCCCGGGACGAACTGGAGGGGTTCACCAACGTCTATGCGCTGACGGTTTCCAGGCCCGGCCGCAGCGGCGAACTCAAGGGCGCCTATGCCCTCGGCCCTCTGTTCACCGAAGTCCTGCGCTATCGCCTGGAAGATGCCGGAGTCAGGGTTGTGCCGGCCGGCGCCGCCGCCGACGCGCTATTCAAGTTCGTGCTCAAAGACTTCCGAATGGATTTCGGGGATCGCAAGTGGAGCGCGACGGTCGCCTACGAGGGCCGACTGCTGAAAAACGAAGCCCTCCTCAGCCAGCAGACGGTCAACGGCAGCGCCGAAAGAATGATGTGGATGAAAAAAGCCGATGCCGAAAAGGTGATCGGGGAACTGGTGAGCGACGCCGTCAATCAGATAGACCTGGCATCCCTCTTTAAACAAGCCGGATTCTAGGAGGATCTTCCATGGACGAGTTCGGCTCGCCGCTGGCGCGTTTCGGCACCACCGCTCGGCTGTTCAGTCTGGTCGAACAGCTGCCGAAGGACCAGCAGCTGGTTCTGCTCAAACAGCTGCTGGGGGAACGGATCACCCAGCACCTCTACAAGCTAGTTATCGAAATGCCCGAGGAGCGGCGCCAGCGGCTGTTCGAACAGCTGATGGAATCCCCCCCCGAGCCGGCCGAAGTCACCACGATCAATCTGGACGAAGACGATTCGCCCATGCGCCAGATCCAACGCAGGACCTGCCGTCTGCACGCGGTCTGCGTCCTCGATTCCAGCACCTTCGACGGCACCATCACCGATATCAGCACGGTCGGCATGTTCATCAAAACCGAACGATCCTTCCCGGTCGCAAAACCCATCCGCGTCAGCTGTCGCCTGCCCGGTTTGGAGCGGCCGCTGATCCTGAGCGGCGACATCATTCGCAGCGAACCCGCCGGCATCGGCATCCGCCTGAAAAATCTGCGGCCCGAGCAGGAGCGGGCGATCCACGGCTTCATCAACCAGCGCGAGCCGCGCGGAACGAACCGGCGGGCCTAGCGGCCGGCCGTCACGCCTCCGCCTTCATCCCACGGCCCGACGCGCCCGGCCGTCACCGAAAAGCCCCCTTGCGGTACAGCTTCCAGGACAGCACACACAACGCCAGGATCGGACGCCGCCGCAGCCGCGGCGGGATCTCCACGGTCACGCCGGTGTGGCGCTCGATCTTCCAGAGGATGTAGTCCAGGCCGCCGGAGAAGGTAAACGCACCCTTGAGCAGCCGGACGACGGAAAGAATCTTGCCCTGCAGCGACCGGATTCGCCAGCCGAGCCGGCAGCCGGTGCGGCGCCAGCCGGACATACGGGGTTCGAAGCATTCCTCGCTTCCGTTGATGCGTTCGACCCGGTACGGCAGCAGCGGCAGCGCCGCCGCGGTGATTCGCTCGTAATAATCTGCCGAGGATTGAAACAGGCCGGCCACCTTTTCGGGCCGTTCGGCTCTGAGCTCGGCGCGATAGCTCAGGGACAAACCCTTCAGCCAGAGCTCTCGGGTCGAGAATCGCTCCGGCACACAGGGGATCACCCGGGTCAGAAACGTCAGCACGGCCTGCCCCAGCGCCTGATGCAGCTGTTCGGCAACCTCTGGGGATTGGGTATAGAGAATGGCCGCAGGCTGGGCGAAACGACCCCAGAGATACGAATGAAACCAGGCTGTGGAGGTGCCGGCCGCGAGGTCCGCCAGCGAGAGAACCGCGTATTTGGCCCGCACCACCCGTCCTTCGGCCGGGGTCTCCAGATAGAAGACGTTCGGCGGCAGGATCTTGTTGAGAACGGCCCAGAACCGGGAGGGGTAGGCGTCGCGGTAACGCTCCACGATGACATAGAGATCGACCATTCCGCCCCGGTCGTCACCCGACCTCAGGCAGGACCCGTAAAACAGAATCCCCCGCACCGCATCGCCGTAAGTGGTCCGAATCCGGTCGGCCAGCGCCTGGACCGCTCCGCCGGTCGGAAGAGCCGCCCGCTGACGGATCAGATCCAACAGTATTTCAGGAAGCACCGCGTTCACAGTCTTAGTTACTCCGGAGATACTACCGGTACACCTTCAGCCGTGGCCCGGTGGGACGGGTTTCCGGCCGCAGCGCGCCGCAACCATCCGTTTTTATTGCCGGAGAAATAAAAAGTCCACCGGCCCGCCGGCTTCGATCAGAACCGGGCCGCTGCGTCGATCGGCGCTGAAAAGCTCGCCGTCGACGGCAAATCCGCCGTCCATATCGAGGCGAACGGCCGGCGCATGGCAGGCGATGTAGCCGTTCCCGGAATGGGCGCACGGGTGCGGCCGGCCCCGAAGCAGAAACGGCAGCACGCGCAGAAGATTCCGCGGCCGGGCCCCGAGGGCCGTCAGCTTCAGCGGCCCTTCCCCACACGGCAGGAACGGGCGCAGGCCCATGATGAGCCGATCCAGCGTCGTCACCAGCAGCAGCAGGTAATCGCTCGGCTCGGCGGTGAGCCGACCCGCCCGGATGCCGGCGGGCAGAGGCGCGGCCAATGCGTCGTCCCGGCGGGCCAGCGCCCAGAGAAAGCGGGCCACGATCAGCAGGTGCGCCGCGTCGCCGCGCAGCCCCATGCCGTGCACTCTGGAATGGAAGAACCGGATGCCGTTGTAGATGCAGGCCGACCCGAAAAAAAGCCCGTAGAGCGGCCGGGCGATGGTAGCGGTCTGCACCTTCAGGACTGCCCGCCGTCGGATCTGCGCCGGCCCGACGCCGTGATACGCCCAATCGATCACCCGCCGCAAGGCCTCGCCCGGCGGGCCGCCCACTCCCAGGTCCTGATGGGTCATGTTGGTGGTGCCGCCGTTTAAAAGCGCCAGCACCGGCGTTGAATCGAAGAGCTGTTGCCCCAGCAGCACGGTCAGCACCGCCTGAACCGTCCCGTCCCCGGAATTGACCACAATCAAATTCAGGCGGCGGCGGCGAAAATCTTCCAGCGCCGCCTGCACGTCCGCCAGGCCCCGCACCACGCGGTGCGGAACGTCGGGATAGCCCTGCAAACAATGCTGAATGGCGCCGAGCCCCTGCCGGCGGTTGGCGCCGCTCAACGGGTTGCTGATCACCCCCATGCGCCAGGGCCCCCGGCCGGCCGGGACATCCGCCGGACGGGCGCAAACATGAGAGTCTGAACTGGGCAAGGGCAAGGCTGCGCTCATTTCGTACGACCGCGGCGCCGTCGGGACCGCGGAGCTGTCGGGTACGGATCGGGCCCGGAGGGTTCCGGCGTTGAAAATCAACGCATCGTGGTTTATATATGCCGTCATGAGTTTTGTAAAGACTGGCCCGGACCGCGACCGCTTCACCCTGATTCACGTCTCCGATTTTCATCTCTGCCGCCCGGAAAACACGTCTCTGGCCGCATTCGCCAACAAGCGGATTCTCAGCTATCTCAGCTGGCGGATGCGCCGGCGGCGGCGGCACGATCCGCGCATTCTGGACGCTCTGATTCGAGCCGTTCGGGCTCAGGCCGCCGATCACGTCGTTGTGACCGGAGATCTCACCCAGCTGGCATTGCCCGCCGAGTGCGACGCCGCCCATCGCCGCCTGACGGCCATCGGGTCTCCCCGGGACGTGTTCCTGGTGCCCGGCAACCATGACGCCCTGCTGTCCGCAGGCTGGGATGCGCACTGGTCCCGCTGGTCCGATTACATGCAAGCGGACGAACCGGCAGGGCCGGGGCGAACGGAGCTGCCCGCCCTGCGGGTCCGCGGTCCCGTCGCCCTGATCGGGCTGTCCAGCGCGCATCCCACCCGCCCGTTCTCGGCAGCCGGCCGGGTCGGAGCCGATCCGCTCGCCCGCTGCTCCGAGTGGCTGACCGAAGCCGCTCAACGCTCGCTTTTCCGCATCGTACTGATCCATCATCCGCCCGTCCCGGGCATGGTATCGGCTCACAAGCGCTTGTCCGACGCCGATGCATTCGAGCGCATGGTCCGTCGGCACGGCGCCGAGCTCATTTTGCACGGGCACACGCATCGACGCTCACGGGTTTACCTGCCGGGCCCGCAGAAACCCGTTCCGGTGATCGGCGCTCCCTCCGCCTCCGCAACCAGCCGCGATCCGCTCCACCGCGCCGGCTTCGGCATGGTTCGGATCACCCGCACGCCAGCGGGCTGGGCCGCGACGTTCCAGGACCATTGGTATGCCCCTGAGCGTCAGAGCTTTCTCCCGGGTGCGGAAGAACCGATCGCCCCCCTCCCACCACATTTAGTGTCCGGAATGGAGAAAACATACCGGTAGTTGTGTTTTTTCTTTACATCGAGCGCCCCCCTTGCTATGATTGGCCAACTGTCGGATTTCGCCGCCTTTGATGGCTTCGCAACATGTCATCC
>CAZEKN010000149.1:0-6384 GCA_964512755.1 uncultured Desulfatibacillum sp.
CATCCTGAAACGCGTTGACAAACACCCCCGCATCCAGGTGCATACCGGATCGCGGGTCGTGCAGGCTCACGGGGAAGTCGGCTCCTTTTCGACGATCATCGAAGGCCTCGACCACCAGGTCCGCACCGTAGACCACGGGGTCGTCATTTTGGCCACCGGCGGTGCGGAAGCGCCCGCCCGGGAGTATGCATGGGGCGCCAGCCCGGCCGTCCTAACCCAGGCCGAGTTGGAACGGCAATTAGCCGACGGCCGCATGGATGCCCGGAAGCTGGATACGGTGGTGATGATTCAGTGCGTCGGCTCCCGGCAGGAGCCGCGCAATTACTGCAGCCGGGTCTGCTGCGCCGCCGCCTTGAAGCAGGCCTTCGCGATCCGGGAGCGCAACCCACAGGTGAGCGTCTACGTCCTGCATCGCGACCTGATGACCACCGGCTTCACCGAAGCGGCCTTCACCCGCGCGCGGCAGGCCGGCATGGTCTTCATCCCCTATCACCTGGACCGCCGGCCGCTGGTTGAGCCGGTCACTGGCGGCCTGACGGTAACGGTGGAGGAGCCGATCCTGCAGCGCACGCTGCACATCGAGGCCCAGCTGGTGGTATTGGCCACCGGCATCGTCCCGGCGCTGCCGCGGGAGCTGGCCGAGGCCTACGGCGCGCACCTCGATCCGGACGGCTTTTTCCAGGAGGCTGATTCGAAGTGGCGCCCGGTCGACAGCCTCAAGGAGGGCGTGTTCGCGTGCGGTCTGTCGCTGTCGCCGCGCTCCATCCCGGAGTCCATCGCCACCGCCGAAGCCGCCGCCCAGCGGGCCCTGCGTATCCTCGCCCGCGAACGGCTGGCGACGGGCAGGGTCGTGGCAGGCGTGCGGCACAGCCTGTGCAGCCTCTGCGAGCAGTGCATCAACGCCTGCCCCTACGGAGCGCGCACCCTGGAGGTGGATCTCGAACAGGTGCTCGTCAATCCGGCCATGTGCCAGGGCTGCGGGACGTGCGCTGCCGTCTGCCCGAACGACGCGTCGTATCTGGAGGGCTATCCCGCCCAGCAGATGCTGGCGATGATCGATGCGGCGGTGAATTAAAACCAAAAGATGCAAGGGGTCGAGGAGTCAAGGATTCGAGAGATAAGGATCAGGAGGATTTCCGATGAGCGTATCCACCGGCCACCCGCAAAAATCAGGGTCCCCGCAGGCCCACGACGACCTGGAATCCGTGCGGGAGATGGTGCAGAGCTGCATCCAGTGCGGCACCTGCACCGGTTCCTGCCCCAACGCGTTCGCCATGGACCTGACCCCGCGCCACCTGTGGCGCCTGGTGCTGCTCGACCGACGCGAGGCGGTGTTCCAAAGCCGCACGTTCATGCTGTGCTCGGCGTGCTATTTCTGCACGCTGCGCTGCCCCCGCGGGCTGCCGCTCACCGAGGCCATGCACGCGCTCAAGCAGACCGCGTCCCGGGAAAAACTGGAACGCTACCGCCCGGTCACGGCCTTCTACCGCCGTTTCATTGAAAGCGTGCGGCGCCACGGCCGGGTGAACGAGCTGGAGTTCATGACCTATTACTTCGCCGAGATGAAGAACCCGATGCTGCCCCTGCGCTATTCGGGCCTCGGCCTGCGGCTGGTCGCCAAGGGCAAGCTGCCCCTGCGCTGGCCGGCGCGGCCGACTCGGCCGCTGGAGGCGCTTTTCCGCAAAGTGGCCGAACTGGAGGAGGCGACATGAAGTACCACTACTACCCCGGCTGCTCGCTCGAAGGCACGGCGCGCGAATATGACCTGTCCACCCGGTCGCTGCTGGCGGCGTTGGACGTTCAGCTGGCCGATATCGAGGGCTGGACCTGCTGCGGAGCCTCCGCCGCCGAAGCCACGAGCGCCCTGCTGGCCCTCGCCCTGCCGGCGCGCAACCTGGCTCTGGCCGAGCGCCGGGGCGACTCCATGGATGTGCTGGTGCCGTGCAGCGCCTGCTACCTGAACCTCCGGACAGTCGCAGAGAAGATGCGATCGAGTGCGCCGCTCCCGGCGCAGATCAATTCCGTGCTGGATGCGGAGCAACTGCATCTGGACGGGCGGCTGCGGGTGCGTCACCTGCTGGACGTACTGGCCACGGACGTGGGGCCGGCGGCGATCCGCACCCGGGTGGTGCAGCCGCTGGAGGGGCTTCGGATTGCACCCTATTACGGCTGCCAGTGCCTGCGGCCGTTCGCAGACTTCGACGACCCCGAAATGCCGATTTCGATGGAGCCGCTCATCCGGGCCACGGGAGCCGAGGTGTTCCCCTGGAGAATGGGTGGACGCTGCTGCGGGGCGTCGCACATGAGCACCCAGCGCGAAGTAGGCACCGTCCTGGTGGCCGGCATCCTGGAGGCGGCGCACGGGGCGGACGCCATCGCCACGGTGTGCCCGATGTGCCAGATGAACCTGGAGGCGTTCCAAGGCGTGGCCGGGCGGGCCGCGGGCAAAGATCTGCATATCAACATGTTATACCTGCCACAGCTGATCGGCCTAGCCATGGGTCTGGATGCCGCCGGGCTGGGAGTTCAGCTGAATCTGGCATTCGATGGAGCGCTCAAGCGAAGGATCACCGCCGCGGCGTAGGACACGGGTTTCCAGAAGCAGGTCGGAGTGCGGCGGTCGGACCGCAGCGCTTTCAGAGGTGCAGGAGAAGGCATGCAAATCAAATCCATCATGGACCTCAGACATCGGCTGGCCGCAAAGCTCATCTTCACCGTCGGTATCACTTTGCTGGTGGCCATCTCCACGTGGTCCTACTTCAGCATGAACTACCAGAAGCAGAAACTGATGGAAAACGTGGTGGCCGCCACCGACCGCCTGAGCACCACCATCCGGCTCGGTACCCATTACGCCATGATGCTCAACTCCCGGGACGACATCAACCAGATCATCAACAACATCGCCCGGGTCAAGGAGATTCAAAACATCCGGATCTACAACAAAGAGGGGCAGATCAAATATTCCAACCAGGTCTCCGAGGTGGACAGCCGCACGAATATCAAGGCGGAGGCCTGCTTCATCTGCCATCGCACCGAGCCGCCGCTGGTGGACATCGCATTGGATCAGCGAACGCGTCTTTTCACGGGCCGCGAGGGCTACCGCCAGCTCGGCGTCATCAGCCCCATCGGAAACGAGCCGGGCTGCTCCTCGGACGCGTGCCATGTGCACCCCCCCGACAAGAAAATTCTGGGTGCCCTGGACGTGGTGGTATCCCTGGAAGCGGTCGACCAGGAAATCGGGCTGGCGGAAACCGCTGCGATCGGACTGGCCGGCGTGGTGTTTCTGATACCGTCCGCCATTATTTTCTTTTTCGTCCTGCGCTTCGTCAACCGGCCGGCGCGCATGCTGATCGAGGAGACGCATCTTATCGGCCAGGGTCTGCTGCCCAGCCACCTCGACCTGGGTCAGGACGATGAAATGGGGCAGCTGGCCAAGGCCATCAACCAGATGAGCACTGAGATCGCCCACAAGCAGGCCGAGCTGAACAAGCAGCGGGACGAATACCGGACCCTGGTCGAGCGCGTCCCGTGCCTGATCACCGTCCAGGACCGCAACCTGAGGCTGCTCAGTGCCAACGGCGAATTCCGACGGCGCTTCGGACCGGATCCCGGCGAGCACTGCTATCATGCCTACAAGGGCCGGGATGAAAAATGCAGCCACTGCCCGGTCGAGAGGACCTTCGAAGACGGCCTGCCGCACCAAGGCGAGGAAACGGGCGTCAATCGCGACGGCAGCAAGGTGCACTGGATATTCAGGACCTCTCCCATCAAGAATAGCGACGGCCAGATCGTCGCGGTCCTGGAGATGAGCCTCGACATCACCGAGCGCAAAGAGTTGGAAGAGAAGCTTGAAAAGTCCGAGCGTAAATACCACGAGATCTTCAACCAGATCCCCAACCCGGTGTTCGTGTTGGACCGAGTAACGCTGGAAGTGGTCGACTGCAATCAAAGCGTCACCGCCGTCTACGGCCTGAGCCGGGAGGAAGCGCTCAACCAATCCTTCATGGATCGGTTCGTTCCGGAGGATCGTCTGCAGTTCGGTGAACTCATGCGTTCAGCCACCGAACTCAACCAGGTCAAGCACCTGCACAAGAACGGGAACCGGCTTTTCGTGAACATCCGGATCTCGCCTGGGGAATACCCCGGCCGCAACGTCTTGCTGGTGACGACGAGCGACATCACCAAACGGCTGGAAACCGAACAGAATTTGATCCAGGCCAGCAAGATGGCCACCTTGGGGGAGATGGCCACCGGCGTCGCTCACGAGCTGAACCAGCCGCTTTCGGTCATCAAGACCGCGAGCAGCTTTTTCGTCAAGAAGCTCGACCGGCAGCAGGCCATCGACGAGAGCACCCTGGGGGTCATGCTCAGAAAAATCGACGCCAACGTCGACCGTGCCACCCGCATCATCGACCACATGCGCCAGTTCGCCCGCAAAACCGACTTGAAGCTGGAGCGGGTGCAGCTCAACGACGTTCTGCGGCGGGCTTTCGACATCTTTAGCCAGCAGCTGAAGCTGCGCAGCATCGAGGTCGTGTGGGAGACGGACCCGAACCTGCCGAAGATCGATGCCGATTCCGGGCGGCTGGAACAGGTTTTCATCAACCTGCTGATTAACGCGCGGGATGCCATCGAGGAGCGGTGGGGCGCAGCCGAAGCCGGGCTGGGGCAAAAGCGCATCATTCTGGCGACCCGTGTCGCTCAGCAGGCCGTGGCCTGCGAGATTTGCGACACCGGCATCGGGATTCCCGCCAACATCACCGAGAAGATATTCGAGCCGTTCTTCACGACCAAGCAGGCAGGCAAGGGGACCGGTTTGGGGCTTTCGATCAGCTACGGCATCGTGAAGGACTGCCGCGGCAGCATCAGGGTCAAACCGAATCCGAGCGGCGGGGTCTGCTTCCTCCTGGAATTCCCCCTTCCGGAAAACGCACATGGAAAAAACCATCCTATTGGTTGATGACGAAAAGGACATTCGCGAGGTCCTGCGCCTGCCGCTGGCCGACCTCGGCTATGATGTCCTGGAAGCGCAAAACGGCGCGGATGCCTTCCGCCTTTTCGAACGCCTTCAGCCGCCGATGATCCTCACCGACATCAAGATGCCCGGGATGGACGGGATCGAACTGCTGCAAAAGGTCAAGCGCGCGAACCCGGAGGTCGAGGTCATCATGATCACCGGCCACGGCGATATGGACCTGGCTGTCAAGAGCCTCAAATACGACGCCACCGATTTCATCACCAAGCCCATCAACGTGGACGTGCTGGAGATCGCCATCCAGCGGGCGGCCGAGAGAATTCTGACCCGTGAGAAGCTCAGAGAGTATACGCTGAATCTCGAACGGTTGGTGGCCGAAAAAAGCGAACTGCAAAGCCATTTGTCGTCGCTGGGCCTCATGCTGGGATCCATTTCACACGCACTGAAAGGACTGCTCACCGGCCTGGACGCCGGCGTTTACCTGGTGGATGGTGGGCTGGCCAAAGGGGATGCGAGGCAGCTGCGCGAGGGCTGGGAAATCGTCAAGCAGCGATTCGACCGGATCCGCAAAGTGGTGCTGGACATTCTTTTCTACTCCAAGAAACGCGAGCTGAAGCCGGAACGCATGAACGCCGCCGTTCTGGCCGAAGAGGTGGCGGCGGCGGTTGCGGGCAAGCTCGCCGAAACCGGCGTCCTCTTCGTGAAGGACCTCCACCTCGACAGCGGTGAATTCGAAGTGGACGCCACCTACGTCCAGGCCGCCCTGCTGAACATCCTGGAGAACGCCGTCGACGCCTGCCTGGCCGGGGAGACCCGGCGGGCCCCCAAAGTGGTCTTCAGCCTGCGGCGCCGGAAAGACCGGCTGGAATTCGACATCCTCGACAACGGCGTCGGCATGGACGCAGGCACGCAGGAGAAGCTCTTCACCCCGTTTTTTTCGTCCAAGGGCGACAAGGGCACCGGCCTGGGGCTCTTCATCGCCAACAAGATCGTCGAGCAGCACGGGGGGGAAATTACGGTCTCCTCCGCCCCCGGCCGCGGCAGTCTTTTCCGAGTGAGTCTACCGGCTGTGAGTCGCGTCCCAGCGCCTGAAAACACAGACGGAAGACCCGGCACTGAGCATCCACGCCCCGTTAAGACCTCAGCGGCCGAAAAGGTGCCAATTTAATTTGATAATGACAGATAGACCCTATCGCGGGCACACTCGGAATGCCTCCGATCAGACTGAACGCCAGAGTAAAGCCGCCCCCCAAATCTGCCTTCTTGTCACCTGCTTTAGGCGGAATTGCGAGTGTGATTTGATAGATAAAACGCAGGGTTTTTCTTTTCGTGTTTTCATCCGACGTATTACCAATACGAAAAATCTGTGATATTCAAGTGATCCAGAGGCCCTCTGGCGGTTCGGTTGT
>CAZEKN010000150.1:0-2961 GCA_964512755.1 uncultured Desulfatibacillum sp.
TTTTATGACAGTGGCGCCGGGTACCAACGGCGTGACCGGAGATTTTGGCACTGTGGGTTTTGCGCAGGTGGGTGCGTGCGGTGCCGTTAGAGCTCGAACGGGTCATGCGCCGGCAGGCCGCTTCCGAGCATCAACATCCTCAGCAACAAGTTCGTTTCACTCCGAAGGCTGATCAAAGCTGTTGTGCTGTTTTACGCAGGATTCGGTTTATTCCTGCGCAGGGGCTTATTCTTCACTTCCGGGATCGCCCGGAACGGGGATAGGGGTTATGGGGACCGTCCATGAGGCGATGAAAAAGCCTCGACCTTTCGTTCGAAGAGGCTCCTTGTATTCGAATGGAAAGGAGATGAAACCTTACATTCAGGGCGCCCTAGACGGTCTGTGCGCCATTTACAGCATCGTCAACGCCGCCCGCATCATCGCCGATATCGGTGAAGAAGAATCCAAAGACCTCTTCAAGAACATTCTGATTTACCTGGAAGATCGTGAGGACCTCAGCCGAGTGCTGATGGAAGGCATCGGCCTCAACACGGTCGGCAGCATTCTGCGGGACGTCGCAAACGGCAGGATGCAGGACCGGGGCATGCCGTTCAAACATCGCCCCGACACATCGTTGGACGAATTTTGGTCGGAGATGATGTCGTTTCTGGACGGAGGCAGCCGGAGAGCCATCCTGATCGGGTTGGGCGGCCGCTTGTGGGACCACTGGTCCATCGTGCATGCGATCAGCGACCGGCAGATCTATTTTTTCGACTCCTACAAGCTCAAAAGCCTGAAGCGCAGCCGCTGCACCACGATTCGGTCGACGGCGGCCCGTCCCCATGTGTTGTGCCCGACGCACACGTATTTCCTGTCATAGCCTGCTGGTCTTGGTTTACTGCCGATGCCAAAGAAGCCTATGCTCACTCCCAATTTGCCCTCGATCGACGATAGGGAAGGTGCTGCCGTTCCTGACGGTCTTCCGGCGGTGGTGGACGCGCATGTCCACATCTTTCCCCGCGAGATTTTTGCGGCCGTCCACGGCTGGTTTGATGAGCATGCCTGGAGGATTCGATATCGGCTGAGGACGTCCGAGGTGTTTGAATTCTTGTTGTCGCACGGCATCGCCCACGTCGTTGCACTTCAATACGCCCACAAGCCTGGGATTTCCGAAACGTTAAACGGGTACATGGCTCAAAAATGCCGGGAATTCCCCGGTCGAATAACCGGCATGGCGACCGTGTTTCCGGGCGAAGACGGCGCCGAGCGCATCCTCCAGAAAGCATTTGATTCGGGTCTGTCCGGCCTGAAACTGCACGCGCACGTGCAGTGCTTCAACATGAACGCCGTCGAGATGGAACCCCTTTATGGCCTCTGCCAGTCCAGAGAAAAGCCCATCGTGATGCATGTCGGCCGAGAGCCAAAGAGCGAAGCCTACCGCTGCGACCCCTACCGAATTTGCAGTGCGGAGAAATTGAAACGGGTTTTGCGGGATTATCCGAGACTCAAGATATGCGTTCCGCACCTGGGGTTTGATGAGCTATCCGAATACCGGAAGCTGATAGAAGAATACGATACCCTCTGGCTGGATACGACCATGGTTCTGACCGACTATTTTCCGATCCAGGAGGCTGTCGACCTCAGGCGTTACCGATTGGATCGGGTCATGTATGGATCGGATTTCCCGAATATTCCCTATGCATGGGACCGGGAGCTAACATGTTTGTCTGAATCCGGAATCTCCGATGCGGATCTTGAATGGATCCTGAAGAAAAGCGCATCCGCTTTTTTCAATTTGAATAGTAAACAGGATGATTGCCGGCCCGGTGTCGCCAGGATATCCTGATCATCTGCGGTGACAACGGGCATCCGCATGATTAGGACTTTGCAAATGAAGCCGCGATTTTGTTTCATCCTTATTGCCGCTCTATGCGAGGCGGCGCTGGCGCCGGCCCTGGATGCCGCAGATTTCGTATTCTACTGGAAAGCCACCTCGGACCCGTTTGTAACCGCATACGGCGTCTATCAGCGCATAGGCGATGGACCCTATCAGCGGATCGATGTGATTCCCACCGCGGATCTCGACGACCCGGCCCACCCCAGCTACCGGGTGACCGGGTTGAACGAGGGCAACACGTACTGGTTCGCGGCGAGCGGCATTTCCGCTTCCAACGTCGAAAGCGACCTGTCCGGCCAGACCTGCGTCACAGTGAACGGCCAGGCCGTCGAATGCCCCGACGATGACGACGAGAGCGGCGCCGCCATTATTGTCAGTTGCTTCATCAGCGCCGCCGGCGGAAGGATTTCTCAGAGGCCAGCGGGTCGGTGAGCGCGGAAAAACGTTACGCTTAGCATGCGGATAGAACTGCCAGGAAGTCGGCCGGTGAGAGGATTTTGATCCGCCGGAACGCCTTCAAACCGAGCAAATGACGGTCACCGCTGATGATATATTGAGCATGGCCGGCAACGGCGCAGTGCAGGAACATATCGTCTGCGGGGTCCTCGCAAATCAACATCGGCCCAGGGAGCACGCTGATCATTTCGACGTAAGGCAACACTTGCACATAAAGGAGATATTCGATATCGGCTTCGGAAAGCTTAAATTTGGGGTAAGCTAACACCCTAAGGAATTCGTCCACCATCTCCCTGGACATAATGGGCCGGACTCTTCCAGCCTTAAGAAGGCCAACCAGTTTTTCCGGGATTCCTCCGAACAGCAAACCGGACACGAGCACATTCGTGTCGATAACGACCCGGGTCACTTCGATCGCGCCCATTTGATGGCTTCTCTAACGCAGTCCGGCTTCAGGTCGAGAGCCTTGATTTTCGAGCGGATCGCCTCCAAGCTGGTTGAATAGGTTCTCAATGGCTTGAGAACAACCGCTCCATCTATGAAATCCACCTCGAAGTAGCGGGTATCGGGGATTTGATCCATGATCTTTTTGGGGATCGTGATTTGATTTTTAGAAGTGATTTTGGCGA
>CAZEKN010000150.1:3061-6350 GCA_964512755.1 uncultured Desulfatibacillum sp.
AAATACTCAAACCGGCGCTCCCATGGCATCCCTGTCCGAAATGGTCCACATCGACGGCTCGTTGCTGGAAGGCGGCGGGCAGATTCTGCGCACGGCTCTGGCGCTCTCCGTGCTGACCGGGCGTCCCTTCCGGGCGGAGCGGATCAGACAGAACCGTCCGGCCCCGGGCCTCAAGCCGCAGCATTTGAGCGCCATCCAGGCGCTGATCCGCATGAGCGGCGCACGGGTCAGGGGCGCGCGCGTCGGCGCCGGAGAGGTCGAGTTTGTGCCGGGGCCCCTGAAGCCCGGGGATTACTCCTTCGACATCGGCACGGCCGGCTCCGTCACGCTCATGATGCAGGCGCTGCTGCTGCCGTGCGTGTTCGCCGGGGGCCAAACGACGCTCACGATCCGCGGCGGCACGGACACCCGCTGGAGCATCCCCGTCGACTATTTCACGCACCTGATCCTGCCGGTCTTTCAGCGATTTTGCCGGATCGCGACGATGGGGATGCAGCGCGGTTTTTACCCCAGAGGGCAGGGGATGATGAAAGTGAGGATCCGGCCGGACGTTCCTGCAGCCTCCTGCAGGGATATCGACGCCTGGCGGCGGGCGGTCCGCCGGATCAACGGCGGGTTGGACGTGAGCGCGCGCTGCCGACCGGCGGCGATAAAGGGTATTTCAGCCGCCTCCGAATTTCTGGCAAAGGCGCGTGTGGCTGAACGCCAGGCCGAATCGGCCGGCGCCGTGCTGGGCTCCGGCCCGCCTGCCGATATCCGCACCGAGTACTGCCGGAGCGCATCGCCAGGGACGGTGATCACGCTGTGGACGGTGGACGCGGGCGGCCGGTCGCTGATCGGTGCGGATGCACTGGGTGAGAAAGGCAAGCCCGCCGAGGAGGTCGGCCATGAAGCCGCCCGCAAATTGATGGAAACCCTGCGCACCGAGGCGGCCGTGGACGTGCATCTGGCGGACAACCTCATTCCGCTGCTGGCGATCGCCGGCGGAACCATCAAGACCGCCCGCATCACCGACCACATCCGCGCCAACGTTTATGTGTGCGAGCAATTTCTTGGCATGCGGTTCAGAATAGATGAAGCCGCCGCGCTGGTGGCTGTCGAATGACGGGGCGAATCATCTGTAAAATAAGTGGGCTGGCTCTTGCGATCTGTTTTTGGGCCGCGGCGGGCATCAGGGGCGGCATGGCGACCGCCGGGAACACACCGGCGCCGGAAAAAGGCTGTCAACGATCGCACCCAGCGTCTCGATCGCCGATTTGAGCCTGGAACTGAAAGGCGCGGCGCAGCTGATCTGAATGTAGTTGCCGAAGCGGTCCGAATTCGAACAGACTGCTCCCGGTATGGTGGCGATGCCGCGATCGAAGGCCGCTTGATAGACGTCCAGGCCGTCGACGCCCGGCGGCAGCTGAACCCAGAGCAGCGATCCACCCTGGGGGATGGCTATCCGGGTTTGGGGCGGAAACTGCTTCCGGATTTCAAGGGCTGTCCGGTAAAGTTGTCTTTTGAGCGCACTCCTCAACGTCCGCAGGTGTCGTTCGTACCCGCCGCCGGATAGAAACCGCGACACCACGTATTGATCTAGGGTAGAGGTGGACATGGTAATGCTCGCTTTCAGCCGACGAATTTTGGCATTAAAACGACGGCCCGGAATGATCCAGCCCAGGCGCAGGCCCGGCGCCAGGGTTTTCGAGAAAGAGGAGCAGGTCAGTACCATGCCGTCGCGGTCATAGGCCTTGAGCGGCCGCGGGTGCGGTTCGCCGAAGTAAAGCTGGCTGCTGATATCGTCCTCGATCACCGAAACATCCCGCGCGCTCAGCATCTCGACCAGGCGCTGCTTGTTGGCTTCGGGCATGAGCGCGCCCAGAGGGTTTTGGAAGCTGGGCATGAACAGGCAGGCCCGCACGGAATTCCGATCCAAACTCTTCTCGAGTTCATCCAGATCCACGCCCTCCTGAGGGTCGGTCGCGATTTCGGCCACCAGCAGGCCGAGCTCCTGGAGCAACTGCAGAAAGCTGAAGTTGGTGGGCGCTTCGATCGCGACCGTATCCCCGGGCCGGGTGACGGCCAGCAGCGCCAGCGCGACTGCCTCCATGCATCCGTTGGTGACAATGATGTCGTCCGGAGTAATGCCGGCCATCACCCCCGTCGTCAGCAGCGCAATCTGGCGTCTGAGCTCGGGGTTGCCTTCCGAGGGCGAATAAGTTAGGAGGGTCCGCATCTCGCTGTGGGTGATGGATTTCAGAATGCGGGCGAGCGGCTTGACGGGCAGCAGGGCCGGGTCCATGGCGGTGTTGCCCAGGGGCACCAATCGGGGGTTGCTGATGGCCTCGACCACCGAGTTGATCGCCGGCGCCAGACTGACCCGCTGAGGCGCGGACGATTTTTTGCGGAAAACCGGGGCTTCCAGTTTTTGCATGGCGACCGGCTGAACGTAGTACCCGGATTTCGGCCGGGCGACGACCACCCCGGCGTTTTCCAGCTCCCGATAGGCCTGGTAGATCGTGGAAATGCTTAAGTTCGTCTGCCGGTGCAGGCTGCGGATGGACGGCAGGCGATCTCCCGGAGGGTAAAGGCCGGCGAAAATTTTTTTTTCGATTTCACCGGCCAGCTGCCGGTAGCGAAACGCGTCGCGAGACGACGCGGCCGGTTGCTTCGTTCTTTTCTGGACGACAGGCATCGCGGATATCCATGCAAGCGGCGCTGAACTGTTATGCCTTTTTTTCAGAAAATCTGTATCTGTTTTTCTTCTATCACATCTGCTAAAACGGGCCAAACAAATTCAACTTGAACCTGGGAGGAAACCCCATGGAAAAGCCGTTGCGCAAGGAAGCTCAGAGATCCGCCAGCTTTAAAGTGAAAAGCGGGCTGGCGCAAATGCTCAAAGGAGGCGTTATCATGGACGTGGTTTCGCCCGAACATGCCGTGATCGCCGCGGAGGCGGGGGCCGTAGCGGTCATGGCATTGGAACGGGTTCCGGCCGACATCCGCGTCCAGGGAGGAGTGGCACGGATGTCCGACCCGGGCCTGATCCGGGAGATCATGGCGTCGGTCAGCATCCCGGTCATGGCCAAGTGCCGCATCGGCCATTTCGTGGAGGCGCAGATCCTGGAGGCCATCGGGGTCGATTATGTCGATGAGAGCGAGGTGCTCACCCCGGCCGACGAGGACCACCACATCCACAAACATGCCTTCGGCGTGCCGTTCGTGTGCGGCTGCCGGAATCTGGGTGAGGCCCTGCGCCGCATCGGGGAGGGGGCGGCCATGATCCGCACCAAGGGCGAGGCCGGAA
>CAZEKN010000151.1:0-6309 GCA_964512755.1 uncultured Desulfatibacillum sp.
CCTCCAACGTGAGCGCCACCGATCGCCTCCTCATGTGTGCCGGTGATCGTCGATGCTCAATCGGCCCCTTATTCTTGGAATCGAAGTTGGGCCGGTTTTCAAGTCCCGCCCGGAGGCCGGCGCGCTCTCAGCGGCTTGGAGCGCTTCGTTCGGGGACCTGTCTTTGCATCCGGTCGGCCCGCTGCCCGGCGCGGCACGCCGCGGGGTGCGACGGTCGGGATGGGGCGATCAATGCGCAGGACTCCGCGCATGCCGTCCCAGGTGACATCGGCGTCCACGTCGATGATCTGGCGGAAAAGAATCTCATCACCGGCGACCACCTGGATCTCGCGTTCGCGCTGGGGTTCGACAACCTCCTCCAGCAGGCTCTGTGCTTTGAGGAGCACCTGCTCGGCATAGTCGGCCTCCCACCCGCCGCCGACCACCGCCGCGCCGCGGTCGTTGGGTGCGGAGCGCTTGAACTTGTGGCCGACGCTGAAACCGATCAGGCCGCCCCCCTGGAAAAACCGTCGGATGCTGTCGTACAGGATGCGCGCCAGCCGGCCCTGGCCATCGTCGCTGCGGATCCATTCGGCCTGACGCGGGTTGCTGGCGAAGAGCGGCTCAAGCAGGATCGCCGGCATATCGGTGAAGCGCAGGTTGAAGTCCCCGCGGCCGTCAAATCCGCCGACCAGAATGCCCTGGTCGCCGCCGACGCTCAGGCTGAACTCGCGCGCCGCTGCCTGGGCGTACCAGCGCCCCCAGTTGCGGCTGGTCTGCGAGGCGTTGGCCCCCGAAATAGCCACGGCATAGCTCGCGTTCGGGCTGGTGGAGCTATTGAAATGGTGCTCGACATACGCCGCGCACCGGTCGGCGTTGGCCTGTTCCTGCCGCTCACGGTAGTCGCCCTTGTAAAATTTACAGCGGTACATGGTGCTCTCCTTGGCTGGGGGCCCCGGAACCGGCGCTGCGGCGGGTCGGCTCAGCTGCAGACGCGCACCTTACGGCTGCTGGTGCTCTTCGGTTTCGTCGCCGACGGAAAGCTGGTCGAGTCTTGCCTGAATGCGGTGCAAATGCAGCCGGATCTCCCGCAGCTGCTCGGCCAGAGACTCCGGCTCTTTGTCAGCAGGCCGGGGGTTCCCGACGGAGCCGCTGATAGCCCGGGATATCTCATCCAGGCGAATGCCCAAGGTCATGATAAAGTAAAGCAACAGCAGGAACCCGAGCTGCCGCTCTCCCCAGTCCAGCGCCAGCCACCCGAATACGGCCAGGCTCAGGAAGATCGAGCTGGCAATGGTGTAAGGATGCCGGGAAAACCATTGATTGAACCAAAAAACCATCCTATTTCACCTTACCCCGCTCCTCGTCCCGCAACAGCCGTCGCAGCACCTTGCCGACATTCGACATGGGTAGCGTATCGCGGAATTCGACGTGTTTGGGCCGTTTGTAGCCGGCCATGTTGTCCTTGCAGAAGGCCATGATTTCCTCCACCGTGGCGGTCTCTCCGGGTTTGAGCTGGATGTACGCCTTGACTGCTTCGCCGCTTTTGGTGTCCGGCACGCCGACCACCGCCGCGATGGCAACCTTGGGATGCTGATAGAGGATGTCTTCCACGTCGCGCGGATAGACGTTGAATCCGCCCACCAGAACCATGTCTTTCTTGCGGTCGGTGATGAAGATGTAACCTTCTTCGTCGATGTGCCCGATGTCGCCGGTCAGAAAATACAGCTGTCCGTCGATCATGCGGAAGACTTTCTCGTCCTCCTCCGGCTTGTTCCAATAACCTTTCATCACTTGGGGGCCACAGACGGCAATTTCTCCGTCCTCCCCCTTGGGCATCTCCTGCGCCCCGCTGACCAGGTCCACCACTTTGATATCGGTGCCCGGGAGGGGAAACCCGATCGAGCCGACTCTGCGTTGGTGGGTGTTGGTCGGATTGGCGGTGGCCACCGGCGCGGTTTCGCTCAAGCCGTAGCCCTCGAATATAACGGCGCCCGTTCTCTCCTCGAACCGCCGACAGACCTCCGGCGGCAGTGGAGCCCCCCCCGAAAAACAGCCGATGAGCGAGGTCAGGTCGAATTTTTCCAGTTGGGGATGATTCGTGAAAGCCATAAAAATCGTCGGCACCGCCGGCATGAGCGTGGGCCGGTGCTTCTGGACAATCTTGAGAACTTCGGTAAAGGGCGGCTTGCCGGCGCGGGGGTCGGGAACACAAATCAGCCGGCTGGCGCTGGCGCAGGAGGAGAGCATGGCGCAGGTCATCCCGAAGCTGTGGTACCAGGGCAACACCCCAAGATACGTGTGAAAGGCCCGGCGCTGGGTCTCTGGCCGGGCGCCTGGCTCGTGTACGAGCTGCATCCACTGGTTGATGCCGACGAGGTCGTACGTGAAGTTGGTGTGCGTCAGGCAGGCACCCTTGGGAACCCCCGTGGTGCCGCCGGTGTAAAGAATGAGAGCCAGGTCAGATTCCGGGTTAATGCGAACGACTGGCGGCTCGGGCTTGGCGGCGGCGACGATGTCGTCAAAAAACAGGTGGCCGGCTTCGTAGCGTTCGGCTTTGGGAATCTTGCCCAGCAGCCCGCCGATCAGCCCCTTGAGCTTCGGCAGATACGATTTGACTCCGCAGATCACCACCGTTTCAACGTCGGTGTCTTCGATGGACTTGACCGTGGTGGGATAGAAGTGCGGATGATCCATACAGAAGACCGCCCTGGCGCCGCAGTCCTTGAGCTGATGCTGGAGCTCTTTGGCGGTATAAAGCGGGTTGCAGGTGACACCCACTGCGCCGGCCTTGAGAATCCCGAAATAAATCGGCGGGAAATGCGGCAGATTGGGGAGGAAGATGGCCACGCGGTCGCCCTTGCGGATGCCGCGCGCCGCCAGGAAATTGGCAATGCGGTCGGCGGTGTCCTTCACCTGGGCATAGGTCCGCGAGGCATCGCTGAAAATCGTGTAGACCCGGTCCGGATATGCTTTGGCGGTTTCATCCAAAATCGCAAAAAGCGGTTTGTTGAAGTCGGGGACGTTCCGGGGGACGCCTTCCGGCCAGTTCGGGGTGGGCCAGTCCTGCACGGGCATTTTAACCTCCTTTTTCGGTAGGGGCAGAAGAAGACGTGATGGGGAAAACACTGGCGAGTATAGAAAAACTAGCGAACGGTGTCAAACGGGAACGTCGCAGAATTCATTGCGAATCGCTTGGTAGAGTTCTTCCCCGATGGCGATTCCGAGATCGATGAAGCCGGGGCCGTAGGCCCGGCCGGTCGCCGTTCGGAAAGTGGACTTGATTCGGGCCAGGCTCGCCATCCCGGCGGGATAGTGCTTCAGAAAGTCGGGCAGGGCCGTTCGGGTGAAGGCGATCATCGCCCACAGCGTGTCTGTGAAGTTGTCCGGCCCCCAGCGGAATTTGTCCGCATCGTACAGGCAGTCGGACACCAGCGCGCCTTCACGCGTGTTGACGCTCACCGTGCTCTTGAAGGCCTCGTGGTTGCGAATGGCGATGCAGATGTCCTCGATTTCGTCGGTCGCCAGCGGGTAGGCCGTAAGTAGTTCCCGTGCCCGGCAGGCCCCCTGCTCGGCGTGGTTGGTTTGTTTGCGTTGAATGTCGTGCAGGAGGCCGGCGCAGTGGGCAATGCAGATGCGCCGAACGAGATACGCTCCGGAGTAGCCCGCGGCCCGGCCTTCGATGTGGGCCAGCGCGCCGGCGTCCAGGGCCACTTTGGCGGCGTGCAGCAGGCCGTGCCCGAAATCGTCCTCCAGGCGGCCGCAAACGTTCTGCCGCAGATCCAAGACCAGCGCATCGCTCTCGAACAGCGCCCGGGAGGCGTCCACGGCCTCGGCTTGGTCGCGGTAAAAAGCCGCCGGAGGGTATCGGGACGCGATCTGGCGAGCCCGGTCGCGCAGCCGCGCGTACAGGGGGGACGCATCGTCCATACGGAGCACCGCGCAAGAGGTGACGGACGAAAAGTGCCGGTTTCATTCTTATGAAACCGGCACCTTTTTAAATAAATCTGGCGAAGGTGGAATCAGCTCTCAAGCAGTTGGAAGGGCTTGCCGCAAACCTTCCAGTTGCCGTCCTCCTTGATCAGGTTCAGAGTTTCCTCCACCGGATGGGTTTCTCCCATGAAAAACCAGCGTGCCACCAGGCCGAACACCGGATTGATCGTTCGCCGGCGCTCGCCTTTCAGCGTGACCACAGCCGTATTGGCGTCTTTCAGGGAAGCCTTGACATCGATGTGATAGAGACCCTGTTTCATGTAGTTGAAGTCGTACCCCAGCGCGCGTGCCGTCTGATCGATGCGTTGCAGGTAGTCATGCACCGCATTTTTTCCAGTGCCCGGGGCCAGGTCTTTACACAACCGGTCGCCCATGGATGGATCCAGCCAGAAATAGGCCTCAGCGAACTCTACGGCTGCTTTTTCAGGGTTGTCGCGCTGGTCGGCCACCGCTAACACCACCTGAAGGATCAACGCCAACATGATGATTGAGGTAAACGTCAAGAATTTAGTACCGCTATCCATGAACCTTTCCTCCTTTTGATCATTCATGGGGTGCCGCCCGGCAGGCGAAGCCGCTGACGCCGTTCCATGCCGCAATCACGCCGCCGATTAACATGATTCATGGGCTAAAACAAGGTTTTTTTGCGATGCCGCTCCGCAAACGCCCGTTCGCCGGCCATCCCCTTAGCGCACGGTGCAGACGGAAACCCACGGTTCGGCAATGCTCCGAAAGCGCTCCATTTCCTCCGGAGAGTAGCAGGGATCGACGCCCTGGAAATAGCTGGGGTGCAGCATGCGGCAATCCCGGAACGGCTGGAGAGCGTAGCGCCGGCTGCCGGAAATCAACTGGGCGATATGCCGGATCGTGGCGGAGGTCACCAATGGCCGCACGCAGGTGGTCCGAAATTCGTAATCGACGCCGGAATCCATGATGATCTGAAGGCTGGCCAGGATGGCGGCGCCGTCGCCCGGATGAGCGACACCGTCGGGGTAGCGCTCCGGCTCGGTCTTGATGTCCATGGCCAGGTAATCCACGAGACCCGCTCCCACGAGAGTCTTGAGCATCTGGGGCCGGCTGCCGTTGGTGTCCAGCTTCACCGGGTAGCCCAGATCCTTGATGCGCCGGCATAGGTTCGGAAGATCCGAATGCAGGGTCGGCTCGCCGCCGGAGATCACGACTCCCTCCACCCAACCCCGGCGTTGCACCAGATAGTCGATGGCCTCGTCTTCGGCGATCGTCTCCGGCCGGCAGTCCGGATCGCCGGCCAGTTGAGGGTTGTGGCAGTAAGGACAGTTGAAGTTGCAGCCGGCCAGAAACAGGACGCAGCTGATCTTTCCGGGGTAGTCGATGAGCGATTGCTTCTGGAGACCGCCGATTTTCATGAAATTCACGAAGCGACCGTGACGTCTTTGCGGTCTGTGAATTCGGCCGATTTGTTGCTGACCCATTGGTCCACCGGCCGGAGATAGCCCGCCACTCCTGAATAGACCTCGGTGGCTTCCCGGCACAGGCGACAGTGGGTCTGCTCCCCGTCCAAGTACCCATGGGTCGGACAAATGCTGAAAGTCGGGGTGAGCGTAAAGTAGGGCAGTCGGTGGTGCGAGGCGATCTTGCGCACCAGATTGCGGATGACGGCAGGCTCCTTGACCTGTTCGCCGAGAAAAATGTGCAGGACCGTTCCGCCGGTGTACTTGCACTGCAAGTCATCCTGCAGCCGCAATGTTTCGAATAAGTCGTCGGTGTAGCCGACCGGCAATTGGCTGGAATTGGTGTAATAGGGAACGGCCCGGCCGCTGCGCACCTCGGCTTCGTTCGCGCAGATGATCTCCGCAAAGCGCTGCTTGTCGAGCATGGCCAGCCGGTAGGAGGTCCCTTCCCCCGGCGTGGCCTCGAGATTGAAAAGCGTTCCGGCAGTTTCTTGAAGGCCGGCGAGGGTGTCTCTCAGGAAATCCATGACCCGCAGCGCGAAGGCCTGGCCCGGTTCGGTGGTGATGTCCTGGCCCAGGAAATTGAGGCAGGCCTCGTTCATGCCGATGATGCCGATGGTCGAAAAATGGTTCTTCCAATAGATTCCGAAGTTCTTCTTGATCTCGCGCAGATAGAACTTGGAGTAAGGGTAGAGGTTCTTGTCCGTGAACTGTTCGAGCACCTTGCGCTTGAGGGCCAGGCTTTCGGAGGCGAGCCGCACCTGGCGGGCGAGCCGGGCGAAGAAGTCCCGCTCGTCCTGGCTCAGATAGCCGATCCGCGGCAGGTTGAGGGTCACCACGCCGACGGAGCCAGTCAGCGGGTTGGCGCCGAACAGCCCCCCGCCGCGCTTGAGCAGCTCACGGTTGT
>CAZEKN010000152.1:0-6288 GCA_964512755.1 uncultured Desulfatibacillum sp.
TCGTCGACCAGCACCATGTCGGCCGCTTCCTTGGCCACGTCCGTGCCGGTGATGCCCATGGCCACCCCGATGTCGGCCTTTTTGAGCGCCGGCGCATCGTTGACGCCGTCGCCGGTCATGGCGACGATCTGGCCGCGCTGTTTCAAGGCATCCACGATGCGCAGCTTGTCCTCGGGCGACACCCGCGCGTAGATCGAGACCTCGTCGACGATTGCGGCCAACTCCGAAGGCCCCATGCGGTTGAGGGCCTCCCCGGTAACGGCTTCCGGCCGGTCGGCCATGCCGAGGTCGCGGGCGATGGCGACGGCCGTGAGCGGATGGTCGCCGGTGATCATCACGGGGCGGATGCCGGCGGCCTTGCAGGCAGCCACCGCCGGCCGAACCGCGCTGCGCGGGGGATCCATCAGACCGATCAGGCCCAAAAACGTCAGATCGCCTTCAAGCCGCTCGGCCGGGAGGGCAGCGGCCGCTCCATCCAGCTGCCGGCAGGCGACGCCCAACACCCGCATTCCATTCCGGGCCAGATGCTCGCTCGCCGCGCGGACCCGCACCCGCCATGCGTCGCTGATCGGTTCCGGACGCTCGCCGCCCCACACCTGGGCGCTCAGCGCCAGCAGGCTGTCCGCAGCGCCCTTGGTAAAGGCCACTCGTTCCGAGGCCTGAAACGGCTGCAGGGCTTCGGGGAGATCCTCCGCCAGCCGGTGCACCGTGGTCATGCGCTTCCGACTCGAATCGAAGGGCGCTTCGGCCACGCGCGGAGCCGCCGCCTGCAGACGGTCCGGGAACATGCCGGTGCGGACGGCCGCGATCAACAGCGCCCCTTCGGTCGGATCGCCCAGGGCGGTAAAACAACCGGAGCCGGAATCGGCGTTGAGCACGGCATCGTTGCACAGCGCCGCCGCGGCCAGGGTCAGGCGGACGGGAAGCGGAACGTCCCAGTCGGCGGAGGCGCGGCATTCATCGGCTGTCACGGAGGGTCGCTGGCGCCGCAGCGTCTCCATGAGATCCAGGCGCTCACCGGCCGCATCGACCACCGTGACCGTCATGCGGTTTTCGGTGAGCGTTCCGGTCTTGTCCGAGCAGATCACGGTGACCGCCCCGAGCGTTTCCACCGCCGGGAGCTTGCGGATCAGGGCGTTGCGGCGCAGCATGCGCTGGGCGCCAAGGGCCAGCGTGATCGTGACGACCGCCGGAAGCCCCTCGGGAACGACCGCCACCGCCACGCTGACCGCCGTGAGGAACATGTCGGCCAGGGGCTCGCCGCTCCACCATCCGACGACGGCCACCAGAACCGCAGCCAGCCCGCCGGCGGCGGCCAATCCCTTGGCGAGCTGGTCCAGACGGCCCTGCAGCGGGGTCCGCTGGGTGGGCACTCCCTGGATAAGGGTGGCGATCCGGCCGAGCTCGGTGTGCATGCCGGTGGCCACCACCACGCCGCGGCCGCGGCCGTAAGTGACGGAAGTCGCCTGGTAGGCCATGTTGCGACGGTCGCCCAGCGGCAGCCCGGCGTCGGGAATCGGCTCCGTGTTCTTTTCGACCGGCTCGGACTCGCCGGTCAACGCTGCTTCCTGGATTTTCAGCTGAACGGCTTCGATCAGGCGCAGGTCGGCCGGCACCGCCTGGCCCGCTTCCAGCAGGACGACGTCGCCCGGAACGATCTCGCGCGCAGAAATCTCGATCGCCTGGCCGGCGCGGCGTACCCGGACCGCCGGCACGGCCAGCCGCCGCAACGCCGCCATGGCCCGCTCGGCGCGGTACTCCTGGAAGAACCCCAGAACGGCGAACAGCACCACGATGCTGAGAATGGCGGCGGATTCGGTGAGCTTGCCCAGAAGCGCCGAAACCGCCCCGGCGGCCACCAGGATCAGCACCATGGTTGCGGCGAACTGCTCGGCGAGCATGCGCCAGGCCCCTTTGCCGCGGCGCTCCCTGAATTCATTCGGGCCGTGGGTCCGCAGCCGTTCTGCGGCGGCAGCGGCCTCCAGACCGGATTCGGAGCTGGACCAGGTTTTCACAACCGCGGCGGCGGTTAGCGTGTGCCAGTGAGGTGTCATCGGAGTTCACCGAAACGGAAACCGCCGGCCGCAACGCCGACGGCGGTTTCCGTTATGGGATCAAGCGCCGGACGGCGCGGAAGAGAAGATCGGCCAGGCGCGAAACCGCCCGAATCAAAAGGTGCCAGCTGGCGCGCGCGGCCTGCCCCGCCCGACCGGGAGCAAGCGCCGCTGTGCGGAAGGCCGGCTGTCTGGCTTCTATCTCGGCGAGCCGGGCCTTGAGGCGGCCGGTTTCACGCTCCATTTCCGAGCGCAGGTCGTCCAACGAGATGGCCAGCGCCTGGGCCCTGGCTTCGGCGGCGTCGCGTCCGGAGCGCGCGTCCTGGATCTCTGCGGCGAGACGGCGTTCGCGGGCGCGGGCGCGCAGGCCCTGCAGCATCCAGGCCATGCCGGCGCCGATCAGGGCGGCCGCCGCCAGGAAGGCCAGAACCTCGCCGATCAGGTATGCCATGCAACATCCTCCTTTACTGGATCAGGATCAGCTCCACCCGGCGGTTCATGGCCCGGCCCTTGCGGGAGTGGTTGTCCGTCAGGGGCCGACTGTCCCGGTAGCCGCTCGTCTGCAGCCGTGCGCCGTCGATCCCCGCCGCCACCAGCCGGTCGGCGACCGTCCGGGCCCGCCGCAGGCTCAGGCGTTGATTGAAGGACTTGGAGCCGACCGAATCGGCGTGTCCGGCGACCTCGATCCGCGCCTCCGGCCGCTTTCGCAGCACCTCGACGATTTCACGCAACCGCAGCTCGCTCTCCGGGGTCAAACGGGTGCCGCCGAATTCGAAATGCAGCAGCGGCAGCCCGTCGGCCGAAGGCGGAGGCTCCGACTCGGATCGTGCCGCCGGGGTTTCCGGTGGGGCGGACGGCTTTTCCAGAGACGCTGAGCCAAGCGCAGCGTAAATCGGCGCCGGGAGCGCGGATGGGGATGGCATCGACGCGGCCGCCGCGGCATCCGGGGACGGGTCGCGCGGGGAAACCGCAAGCGCCTCCCTCTGGACCTCTCGGGGGGCTGTTTCAGCCGGTGCCGGAGAGGGAACCCTGTCGGGGAGCGGAATTGGCACCGGTGCCGCCGCCGGGGAGCCACGTTCGACCGGCGGCAGCGGTCTGGCCAGCAACGGCGCCACCGTCAGTTGATCGCACACCTCACGAACGCCCCGGACGGATCCGGCGATGGCCCGCATTCGGGCCCGGGTGTAAGCGTCGGGCACCTCGCCGCTCAGGACCACGGTGCGACCCTCGACCGCTACGGCACTGCGCGGATCCAGGCCCGCGGTCTGAAGGGCGGCAAGGGTGCGGCCGGCGATGTCGCCGGGGACATGCCGCACCGCCCACACCACTCCCGCCGCTGCCAGGGCCAACAGGGCAACTGTCCCTGAAAGCCATATCCGGCGGTGTTTGCGGTGGTCGTCCTCGCTGAGCATGGATGGATTCATGGCCCGGTTGGGCACCGCCGGCCGGCAGACCCGGGTCGGTCGGTGCGCTCCTTCTCGCAAGGTGGATAACCCGACGCCGTCAGAAAAGTCAACTGCCGACGGTCGGAAGCCCGTCTCCCTCCGGGGCGGACCGGCGGGTGGCGCGCTTCAGTTCGGCCACCCGGCCGGCGAGGATCTCGGGCAGGTCCGGCCGGTCGAGGTTTTCCTCGATCAGACGCTCGAAGGCGCTGCCGACGACGACGCCGTCGGCGATCCGGGCGACGGCCGTGACCTGCGCCGGGGACGAAATGCCGAATCCCACACAGATCGGCAGCCGGGTGACCGCGCGCAGCTCGCGCAGGGGGTTGGCGATCTCGTCCGGCCGCAGCCCCCCGCCGCCGGTCACGCCCAGCTGGGAGACATGGTAGATGAAGCCCGAGGCGGCGGCCGCGATCCGTCGCATGCGCTCGGGCGGGGTGGTGGGCGCGGTCAGCCGGATCAGGCGCAGGCCGTTGTCCGGCCATCTGTCCGTCAGCTCGTCCGATTCCTCCGGCGGCAGGTCCACGACGAGCACCCCGTCCGCCCCGGCCGCGCGGGCGTCGCGGTGGAAGGCAGCCGCACCGTAGGCCAGGATGGGGTTGTAGTAGCTGAACACGACCATCGGGATCGGGGTCCTGCGGCGCAGGGCCGCGACCATGTCGAGCACCGGGGCCAGGCCGGCGCCGGCCGCCAGGGCCCGGCCCGAGGAACGCTGAATGACCGGGCCGTCCGCGGTCGGATCGGAAAAAGGCACGCCGAGTTCCAGCAGGTCCAGCCCGGCCGCGCACATGGCCGTGATGATCTGCAGGGAACGGCTCACGTCGGGATCGCCCGCCGTCACAAACCCAACCAGGGCCTTCTCGTTTTGACGGGCGAGCCGCTCGAAGGTTGCATCGATCCGGTTCATGTCGGGCGGTCCTCCGTTCGCTCTTGACCCGGCTCCTGCAGACGCGGAACCGCGATGCCCAGGTCCTTGTCCCCGCGGCCGGAAAGATTCACCACCAGCAGGTCCTGCCGCGGCCGCCGCCGGGCGGCCTGCATGGCCCAGGCCAGGGCGTGCGCGCTCTCGAGGGCCGGGATGATCCCCTCCAGGCGGCAGAGGGCCTGGAAGGCGTGCAGGGCCTCGTCGTCGGTCACGGCGACGTAGCGGGCGCGCCGCTTCTCCTTCAGAAGCGCGTGCTCGGGGCCCACGCCGGGGTAGTCCAGGCCGGCCGAGATCGAATGCGCCTCGCGGATCTGTCCGCCCGTGTCCTGCAGGACGTAGGATTTTGATCCGTGCAGCACGCCCACGCTGCCGGCGCAGAGCGCCGCCGCATGCCGCCCGGTGCCGATGCCCTTCCCGGCGGCTTCCACCCCGATCAGCTCCACCGGGTCGGCGATGAACGGATGGAACAGACCCATGGCGTTGCTGCCGCCGCCGACGCAGGCGATGAGGGCATCCGGCAGCCGGCCGGCCAGGGCCAGCATCTGGCGCCGGGTTTCGATGCCGATGATTTGCTGGAAGTCCCGGACCATCATGGGATAGGGGTGCGGGCCGGCCACCGAACCGATGACGTAAAAGGTGTCGGTTACGGCATGCACCCAGTAGCGCATGGCCTCGTTCATAGCGTCCTTGAGGGTGCCGGTGCCGGAGGCGACCGGCACGACGTCGGCCCCCAGGAGCTGCATGCGCTGGACGTTGGGGGCCTGCCGGCGGATGTCCTCCACCCCCATGAAAATCCGGCACTGCATGCCGAAACGCGCGGCGGCGGCGGCTGTGGCGACCCCGTGCTGGCCCGCCCCGGTCTCGGCGATGAGCTTGCCCTTGCCCATCCAGCGCGCGAGCAGGGCCTGGCCGACCGTGTTGTTGATCTTGTGCGCACCGGTGTGGGCCAGGTCCTCGCGCTTGAGGTAGATGGCCGCGCCGCCGACATGCCGCGTCAGGCGTTCGGCCGAAAAGAGCGGCGTCGGCCGACCGGCGAAGTCCCGCAGCAGGCGAGAGAGCTCCTGCTGAAACGACGGGTCCGGCGCGATGCGCAGGTAGGCCTCCTCCAGCTCCAGGATGGCCGGCATCAGGGTTTCGGCCACGTAGCGGCCGCCGTAAGGGCCGAAACGGCCGGCCGCGTCGGGCACCCCGAAGTCGGCCCTTGCGACGGATGCGTGCGCTGAGTTCATGCGAATATCCTCCTCCTTGCCGCGGCCATTGTAACGGCCGCGATGAATTGCTCGACCTTGCGGATGTCCTTGCGCCCGGGGCCTGCCTCCACGCCCGAGCTGACGTCGACGGCGTCCGGCGATGCCGCACGCACCGCCTGCGCCGCATTTTCCGGAGTAAGCCCCCCGGCCAGGATCAGGGGGTGGTGCCGGGCCAGGGGTCCGGCCCGGCCCCATTCCCAGCTCCGGGCGTTTCCTCCGGGCAGGGGGCCTTTTCCGCATTCCGCCAGGAAGGCGGACGCATTGAACCGGGGTGCCTCCGCGAAGCCGGGCGCCCGGTCGGCAAAAAGCGTCTTGATGACGAAGAGCCCCTCGCCGAGCAGCCGCTCGACGAACTCGGGCGTCTCGCCGCCGTGGAGCTGAACAGCCGCGAAGCCGGTGCGCTCGACGATGCGCATGACGTTCTTGAAGGATTCGTCCACAAAGACCCCCACGCAGACGATCTCCGGCGGCAGCGCGCGGCGGATCTCCGCGGCGATGGCCGTATTGACGTTCCGCGGGCTGCCCGAATAAAACACGCAGCCGACGGCCGCCGCGCCCGCTCCGGCGCAGGCCATCGCCTCTTCGACGCGGGCCAGCCCGCAGATTTTGACCTGGAC
>CAZEKN010000153.1:0-6236 GCA_964512755.1 uncultured Desulfatibacillum sp.
AATTATTTCATTTACATCACCTGCGGCCTTTTCATGGTCATCTGTCAGACGACGGTGATTCCGCGTTTGGCGTTTGTCGGTTATCTCTTCGACCTCGTGCTGCCGGTCGTGATCTATCTCGCTGCGTTTCGCCCGTTGCGTGAGGCTCTGCCTTTCACCGTGTTTCTGGGGGTGTTGATGGACAATCTGTCCGGTGGACCTTTCGGCCTCTACCTGACATCGTATGTGTGGCTGTTTATCGCGGCACGAGCGGCGGCCACGGTCGTAAGGGCCGAGAACCCGATCATGATCGTGTTGATTCTGATCGGTGCCGTCGCGACTCAAAATGCGCTTTTTTTTGCGATCCTCGGCGCCTCGGGCCTGGGGTATTTCTCCGGGAGTTTCGCGGTGCGGGTCGTTACCGAGCAGATCGGTTGGGTATTGCTGGTCGGGCCGTTCCTGGCATGGGGCATCCGTGCGGCCCACCGGTACTCATCGAAGCGAGCCAGAAAGACCACGATCGGGTCGGCACCCAACTGACCTGGACGTCGAGCCTATCGCGAAGCGGTTGGACCTGGAGAGACCCATGGAGCGATTCTTCAATACGGAAGAACAGGACGGATACAAGCCGCGGATCGTCGGAGTGATGCTGACGGTTTTGGCCTTGTTCGTCGGGTTGCTCCTGCGGTTGATCTACCTGCAGGTGGTCATGGGCGAAGACTATTACCGGCTGTCCATGAACAACAGCATCCGGCTGCAGGCGGTGGATCCGCCGCGCGGATTGATCCTGGATCGCCACGGGACCCGGCTGGCCGAGAACCGGCCATCGTTCGACGTGAACTTCACTCCGAAAGACGCTGGAGATGTCGGGCAGGTGCTTTCGGAGTTGGCCGGGTATTTGCAATCGCCGGTCGATGAGTTGCTGTCCAAGGTCAAGCATAGCCGGGGCTTGGCGGCATTCAGACCGGTGCTGCTCAAACAGGATATCGGCAGAGATGTGCTGGCGGCGGTCGAAGCCCGCCGGGTGGACCTGCCCGGGGTGTCCGTGCAGGTGCGGCTGCGCCGGAACTATCTTTATGGGATGAACGCCGCGCATGTCATCGGCTACCTCGGCGAAGTGAGCCTGGAAGAGCTTAAAAGCGGTGACCACCCCGGCCTGCGCAGCGGAGACGCCATCGGGAAATTCGGGGTCGAGAGAACCTATGAAGATTATCTGAGGGGCGAACCCGGCGGGCGGCAAGTGGAAGTCAATGCGAACGGCCAGATCATGCGGGTTCTGCAGACGGTCTCTCCGCGGCCGGGGCGCAACGTGTTCTTGACGATCGACCGCGAGCTGCAGCAACGCACGGAGGAGCTTTTAGACGGAGTGCCCGGCGCGGCGGTTGCCGTCGACCCGTCGAACGGCCACGTTTTGGCGCTGGCCAGCGCGCCGGGGTTCAACCAGAATTTGTTTGTGAGCGGAATCGCGCCGGACGCCTGGGAATCGCTGATTTCCAATCCCTTTCGTCCGCTGGAAAACAAGGCCATCCAGGGCGAGTACCCGCCGGGTTCCACGTTTAAAATCGTCACGGCCCTGGCCGGACTGGAAGAAAAAGCCATCGACGAGACCACGGTTTTTGACTGCGCCGGGTCACTGCATTTTGCCGGGCGCGATTACCGTTGCTGGAAGAAGGAAGGGCATGGCCGCGTCGACGTTCGCCGGGCGCTCTCCGAATCCTGCGACGTTTTTTTCTATCGCACCGGCCAGCGTCTCGGTGTCGATCGGTTGGCCTGGTACGCCAAGGCCTGTGGCCTGGGCGCACGCACCGGGATCGGGCTCGACCAGGAGTCACGCGGCCTGATCCCGTCCTCGACATGGAAGAAAAAGCGATACGGCGTACCGTGGCAGGAGGGTGAGACCCTGTCGGTGTCCATCGGCCAGGGTTACAACCTGGCCACCCCGTTGCAGATGGCGCTGCTCACCGCAGCGGTTGGCAACGGAGGCATCCGCCGCCGACCGCTCATATTACAGCGCGTGGAAACGGTGGAGGGAGATGTCATTTTCCAGGCGGCCCAGCAGGAAGCCGGGCGCCTGCCGGTCAGCCCCCGAACGCTCAAGATCGTGCAAGAGGGCATATGGTCGGCGGTGAACGGCGAACGCGGCACAGCCCGCCGGGTGCATCTGCCCGACATTGAAATCGCCGGGAAAACTGGCACGTCTCAGGTGGTCGGCCGCAAGGACAGCGGCGACGACTACACTCCTCCGCACCTCCGGCCGCATGCCTGGTTTGTCTGCTACGCGCCGGCGGGAGCTCCGAAACTGGCGGTGGCCGTGGTGGTGGAAAACGGAGAGCATGGGTCGAGCGCAGCCGGCCCCATCGCGCGCGAAATGGTGAGGACGTATCTGCGCAAAGTCCCGGACGGCCAGCGGTTGGCCGGCGATGGCGTGAAGGTCGTCATCGGCGGTAACGGGTAATCAATATGATTGATCGTCGTCTCATTCACAATTTCGACTGGGGTCTTCTGCTGATTGTCCTGTTGTTGGGGGCAGCGGGGCTGACGACCGTTTACAGCGCCGTCACGGCCGATCCGCCGCCCGCCGCCCAGAAGGTTCTTTTCTACAAGCAACTGATCTGGTTCACGCTCGGATTCATCGTTATGACGGCGTCCTTTTCGTTCAGCTATCGGGTGCTGGAACGCTGGGCCCATCCCCTTTACATCGTCTGCGTCCTGTTGCTGCTGGGGGTCGTGGTCTTCGGAAAGCTCGCGGGGGGCTCTCGACGCTGGCTCGCGCTGGGGCCGATTCACCTTCAGCCTTCGGAGCTGATTAAGATCGCCATGGTCCTCGTGCTGGCCAAGTACTTCTCGAAAGGCTCCGACCCGCGCGGTTTCATCCTGAAGGAGTTGATACGGCCTATGTTGATGACCGGGCTGCCGTTTGCCCTGATTGTCATCCAACCCGACCTCGGCACCGCCGGGCTGGTAGCGTTGATCGCTGTGACGATGGCCCTGTTCGTCAAAGTCGAACGGCGGGCGCTCATCCTGCTGGTGGCCTTCGCGGGTGCGACGATTCCTTTCGTCTGGTCTTTGCTGAAGGATTACCAGAAACAGCGCATCCTTACGTTTCTGAACCCGGATCAGGACCCGTTGGGCGCCGGCTATCACATCATCCAATCCAAGATCGCGATCGGCTCCGGAATGATCTTCGGCAAGGGATACCTGCAGGGCACCCAGAATGCACTCTCGTTCTTGCCCGAAGAACATACGGACTTCATCTTTTCGGTGCTGGCGGAAGAATGGGGCGCCGTCGGATCGATGGTGGTGCTCCTGCTGTTTCTGGTGCTGATTCTCTGGGGACTGAACATCGCCCACCGCTGTCGAGATCCCTTCGGCAACATCTTGGCCATCGGGATTACGGCGCTGCTGGCCTGGCAAGTCATGATCAACATCGGGATGACCATGGGACTGATGCCCGTGGTGGGCGTGCCGCTCCCCCTGATTAGCTACGGCGGCTCTTCTACGCTGACCGTTGCGATTTGCATCGGCTTGCTGATGAACATCAGCATGCGCCGTTTTCTGGTGGAATGAACATGCGGGCAACTCCTCAAAAGCACTCAAACCCGGCTCGATGGGGGTTGGAAAAAACCTTTGACAAGCCTTCGATGCGATGCTATAGACCGCGCATTTCCGGTTGGTCCCAGGTGAATATCTGACCTTACAGTCTGCTTAGGTTGTGGAATGGAGGTGGGTTTTATGGGCTACCTTACTGTGCGCTGGAGTCGGTTTCACGCTGCGGTGCTCTTGTTCGTCGGAATTTTCACCGTTGATTTAATCCCCTCCGCACTGGCCTCCAGCGAAGGCGGCGGCGTCACTGTCGTTCCAGACTGGTCGGTCAGCATCCAAGTCGTCAACTTCCTGTTCCTCATTTTTGTTTTGAATCTGTTGTTGTTTCGACCCATCCGTAAGATTCTTCAGGAACGCCGTGAAAAAATCAAAGGCATGGAATCCGCCATCGACAATACCAGCAAAAGCATTGAAGAGAAAAATGCGGATTTTGATCGGGCAATTCGGGATGCGCGCGCCAAGGGGCTGAAAGAGAAAGAGGCTCTAGTTAAGCAAGCCGAAGAAGAGGAGCGCCGGCAGATCGAATCGATCAATTCCAAAGCGCTGGCCGAGTTGGAAGAGATCCGGAGGAAAGTTCGCGATGACGCCGAAAAGGCTCGCGAGGCCTTGCTGCCGCAGATCGGGGTGTTTGCCAAAGAGATCACGCAGAAAATTTTGGGGAGGGCGGTGTAATGAAATCTCCGAGTTCTGGCCAGCAGGGCTGTTTTCTTCGCAGCGGCCTGCGCCGGGCAGTAACGGGTGCGGGGTGGTTTTTTTTAATATCGTCGGCCGGCGCAGCATGGGCCGCCTCTGGCGGCGATGGCGGCCACGGCGGCCTCTCCAGCTCCGACTGGTACCGGATCATGAATTTTGCGGTTTTGGCACTGGCCCTGGTCTTCTTGCTGCGCAAGCCCATTCCGCGCGCGTTGAACAGCCGCGTGCAGGGCATTCAGAATCAATTGAACGATCTGGAGGCGCGGAAAGCCGAAGCCGAAAAGCGGCTGGCCGAGTGCAACCAGAAGTTGGGAGAGCTTGAAAAGGAAGCCGGCCGCATCGTGTCCGATTACATTCGCCAGGGCCAGGACGCTAAAGCCCGTATCCTCAAAGAAGCCGAATCGGCCGCTGAAAAGATTCAAACCCAGGCCCGCCGGAACATCGAGCACGAATTCGAGCAGACCAAGGCACGGTTGCAGCGCGAGATCTTTGAACAGTCATTGGCCAAGGCCGAAGCACTGCTGAAGCAGAACGTTACAGCCGCAGATCAGTCCAAACTGGTCGAGGATTATCTCCAGAAGGTGGTGGCATCATGAAGAACTTAGCGATTGCCAGACGCTATGCAAAAGCCCTGCTGCTGATCGGCCAGCAAGACGAACAGACCGAACGCTACCGCATAGAGCTGCAATCGGTGGCGGCGCTCGTGACGGGAGACCACCGATTGGAGCAGGCCATCACCAACCCGTTGTACGACAGCGCGGCGCGCAAACGGGTGCTGCAGTCGCTGATCGGCCGGTTGGCTCTTTCCCAGGCAGTGGAATCGTTTTTAATCCTGCTCTTCGACAAAGGCCGGATGGCGTTTTTAGGTGCCATCAACGACTTCTATCAGAAGCTGGCGGATGAGCTGAAAGGCGTAGCCCGGGCGACGGTAACCTCGGCTGGCGAGCTCTCTTCGGATGCGGTTGAACGCATTCGATCTGCCTTGTCGAAACGCACCGGTAAGGACATCGTCCTGGAGGTGAAACAGGACCATAGCCTGATCGGCGGACTGGTCACGCAGATCGGCGATCTTGTGTTGGACGGCAGCATCAGGACGCAATTACTCAACATGAGAGAATCTTTAAAAAGGGGTGAGGGTGCCTAATGGAACTGAGAGCCGAAGAAATAAGCCAGATCATCAAAGAGCAGATCACGGACTACGAAAAGAAGGTGGAGTTGAGTGAGACCGGCGTCGTCCTGTCGGTCGGCGACGGGATCGCACGGGTTTACGGCCTGGAGAAGGTCATGGCCTTGGAACTGGTGGAGTTCCACGGAGGGATCCTCGGTCTCGTGCTGAACTTGGAGCAGGACAACGTGGGTGTCGCCGTCATGGGCGAAGACATCCATATCAAGGAGGGCGATATCGTCAAACGTACCGGCCGTATCGCCCAGGTTCCGGTCGGCGAGGCCGTTCTGGGCCGGGTGCTGACATCCACGGGCGAGCCGCTGGACGGCAAGGGCCCCGTTCCGGCCAAGGAGTTCAGACGCGTGGAGATGGTGGCGCCGGGCGTCATCGCGCGCAAGAGCGTGCACGAGCCCTGTTACACCGGGTTGAAGGCCGTTGATGCCATGACACCGGTCGGGCGCGGGCAGCGGGAGCTGATCATCGGGGACCGCCAGATCGGCAAGACCGCCATCGCCATCGACGCCATCCTCGCCCAGAAGGGCAGTGGCATCTACTGCATCTATGTTGCCTGCGGTCAGAAAAAATCCACCGTGGCCCAGGTTCATGCGATTTTGGAAAAACACGGCGCCATGGAATACACCACCATCATCGCCGCCTGCGCCAGCGACCCGGCCACCCTGCAATTCATCGCCCCCTATGCCGGCTGCGCCATGGGGGAATACTTCCGGGATATCGGCAAGCACGCGCTGATCATTTACGACGATCTGTCCAAACAGGCCGCCGCCTACCGCCAGGT
>CAZEKN010000154.1:0-6225 GCA_964512755.1 uncultured Desulfatibacillum sp.
GATTCACATGACCATTGCCGCCGCGACGCAGAACCCGATTTACCAGAGCGTCCTCACCTCGATCCATGACAACATCCACCGCTACTACGACCGCTTTCTGTCCATGGATGACCGCGAGCTGTCGGAAAACTACCGGGACCTTTGCGATCTGGTCGCTGCAATTGAAAAAAGGGATGCCAGCGCCGCCCGGCGGCTGGCCCGTGGGCATGTGCAGCGCTTCAGCATCCATATGCAGCGCCGCGCCCGTGAGGAATCGGCCGGTCCGAAACCGCCTTCCCGGCCCAGCGCCTTAGTCCCGAAAGGTGGTCTCCGGAGGAAGCGATCAAGCTGATGCGAATCCGCAAACACCCCATCCTGGCGATTCCGGAGCGGGACGTGGTCCCGTTCACCTGGAACGCCGCTCCCCAGAATGGCTATCCCGGCGAGATGATATCGTCGGCCCTGATCGCCAACGGTGTCCACGTGTTCGGCCATCACCCCAAGGACGGCAGCCCCCAGGGGCTCTTCTGCGCCAACGGCCAGTGCTCCCAATGTCTGGTGATCGCCGACGGCCGGCCGGTCAAGGCCTGCATGACGCCGCTGCAGGCCGGGATGGCGGTCCAGAGCGTCGAAGGCCTGCCCCGCCTGCCCGAGGACGATTCGCTTCCGCAGACGGCTGCGGTGGAAACCGTCGCGGTCGATGTGCTCATCATCGGCAGCGGCCCGGCGGGCCTATCGGCCGCCATCGAACTGGGGAAACTCGGCGTGCGCACCCTGCTGGTCGACGACAAGGACCGCCTGGGCGGCAAGCTGGTGCTTCAGACCCACAAGTTCTTCGGCTCCGTGGAAGATTCCTACGCGGGAACGCGCGGCTTTGAGATCGGGCACATTCTCGCTGCGGAGCTCTCGCAGCTTCCATCGGTCGAGGTCTGGCTCAACGCCACGGCGGTGGCCGTATTTTCGGACCACATGGTCGGCGTCGTGCGGGCCGGCCGCTACGTCGCCGTCCGGCCGTCCAAGCTCTTGGTGGCCACCGGCGCGCGCGAAAAAATGCTCTCCTTCCCGGGCAACACCCTGCCCGGCGTCTACGGAGCCGGGGCCTTTCAGACCCTGGTCAACCGCGATCTAGTAAAGTCCTCCGAACGGGTGCTCATTGTCGGCGGCGGGAACGTGGGACTGATCGCCGGCTACCACGCCATCCAGGCCGGCATCACGGTCGTCGCCCTGATCGAAGCCCTGCCCCGGGTCGGCGGCTACAAGGTCCACGCCGACAAGCTGATGCGCCTCGGCGTGCCCATTTACACCCGCCACACGATCGTCTGCGCGGCCGGCGCCGAGCGCGTGGAGTCCGCCGCCATCGCCGAGCTCGACGACCGGTGGAACGTGAAACCCGGCACGCAAAAAAACATTGCCGTGGACACCGTGCTGATCGCGGTCGGCCTGGCAGAGGTCAACGAGTTCTATCTGAAGGCCAAGCATTTCGGCATGGATGTCTTTCATGCGGGCGATGCCCAGGAGATCGCGGAGGCCTCGGCGGCCATGTTCACGGGCAAGATCGAGGGGTTGAAAATCGCAAAGTCCCTGGGGGCTTTCAGCGGCGAGGTGCCGGCCGAGTGGGACGCCAAGGCCGCGGTGCTCAAGTCCCGGCCGGGCGCCGTCGTGCGCCGTGAGCCGCCCGCCCGGGAAGAGGGCGTCTTTCCGGTCTTCCACTGCAGCCAGGAAGTGCCCTGCAACCCCTGCACCTCGGTCTGCCCGCAGCATGCCATCCGCACCGAAAACGACGCAATCACCGGCCTACCCTATTTTGCCGACCACGCGGACTGCACCGGCTGCGCCGGCTGTGTCGCGGTCTGCCCGGGCCTAGCGGTCACGCTGGTCGACTACCGCAAGGACCCTGCGCACCCGCTAGTCGTGCTGCCCTACGAGATCTGGCGCGAAAAAGTGACCGTCGGCCAGAACGTGCCGGTCACGGACGTAGAGGGCGCCATCCTCGGATATTACGCCGTGGAAAAGGTCAAGACCCGTAAGAAATACCCCGGCACCCTTCTGGTGCACGTCCGCGTGGACCGCAGGGTTGCCAAGCGCGCGGTCGGCATCTGGGTGCAGGAGCGTCAGACCGACCCCATGGTCGTTTACGAGAAGTCCCCGCCGCCGAACGAGGCCATCGTCTGCCGCTGCGAGCGGATCACGGCGGGTGAGATCCGGGCCGCCATCCGTTCGGGCGTCCGCGACCTGAACCAGCTCAAGGCCCTCACGCGCGCCGGCATGGGCGCCTGCGGCTCCAAGACATGCCGACCCATGATCTGGCGCATGTTTAAGGAAGAAGGGGTTGATCTGGGCACGGTCACCGATCGGGTGGACCGGCCGCTCTTTGTGGAGGTCCCCATCGGCGCCTTCGCCGGCACCGGGGAGGAGGGCGCATGACCAAGCCCTACGACGCGATCATCGCGGGCGCCGGCTCGGTCGGAATGCCGACCGCCATGTACCTGGGCGAAAAGGGCCTGCGCACCCTCGTGATCGACATGCACCCCTCGCCGGGCCAGGGCGAAAACAAGCACGCCATCGGCGGCGTGCGCGCGACGCATTCGGCTCCCGGCAAGATCCTGGCATGCCTGCGCTCGTTGCAGATCCTGTCCACCTGGCAGCAGGTGCGCGGGGACGACATCGAGTGGCTGCAGGGCGGCTACCTGTACCCCGTCTACCGTGAAAGCGATGCGGACCTCCTGAAAAACCTGCTGCCGCTGCAACAATCCTACGGCCTTAAAATCAATTTCGTGGGGCCGCGGGAGGTCGCCGCGATCCTGCCGGGGATCAACGCCGGCGGGCTTCTCGGCGGCACGTTCGCGCCCGAAGACGGCTCCATCTCACCGCTGCTGGTCGCCAACGCTTATTACCGCCGGGCCGTGAGCCTGGGGGTCGAATTCCGCTTCAAGGAAAGGATCGAGCGGTTGCTCATCCAACAGGGCCGCGTGACAGGGGTCGCCACCGACCGCGGGCGTTACGAAGCCCGGGTGGCAGTCGACGCCGCCGGACCGTTTTCGCCCGCCCTGTGCGCAACGGCCGGAATCGCCATCCCGGTCGCCCCGGACTGCCACGAAGCCGCCATCACCGAGCCTGTGCACCCTTTCTTCCACTGCATGGTCGTGGACGTCCGGCCGGCACCCGGCTCCAAGAACTTCTATTTCTATCAGAACCGGCATGGCCAGGTCGTTTTCTGCATTACACCCGACCCGCCCATCGTCGGAACCGACAAACGCGAGACCTCGGTGTTTCTGCCCCAGATTTGCACCCGCTTGGTCCACCTGCTGCCGCGCCTGAAAAACCTCCGGGTCCGGCGGACCTGGCGCGGACTCTACCCCATGACCCCGGACGGCTCGCCCATCGTCGGCTGGAACCGCGCGGTGCAAGGGCTGGTGCATGCCACGGGCATGTGCGGGCAGGGGCTGATGCTGGGAACCGGCGTCGGCGAGATTGTCTCCCGGCTGATCACCGGCACGACCACGGAAAACGACGAAATCATCCTGAAGGAATTCTCGCCGTATCGGGAATTCAAGGGGATGGAGAAATTGAAATAAGATACGCGATACTGGATGCTGGATGCCCGTTAAAACAAAAAACTTCTGGATTTAGCCCGTACCCGTATCCCGGATCAATTACACTCAGGAGGCTCTGCATGTCCGGCTATGATCTGAAGCTTGTTAAAACCTTCAAATACCAACGCCCCCCGATCGATAAAGGCTACGCCCATCAAACGCTCTACGTCGATCTGTCGAGTCTGGAGACCGCTGCCAAGCCCGTGACGCCGATGATGAAGGATGTGTTCATCGGCGGCAAGGGCTTCGACCTCTGGTTGCTGTGGAACGCCGTAAAGCCGACGACGCGCTGGAACGACCCCGAAAATGCGGTTTGCATCGCCTGCGGCCCCCTGGGCGGAACGCCCGCCTACCCCGGGTCCGGCAAGAGCATCGCCGCCACCCTGTCGCCCCTCACCGGCACGGTCATTGACTCCAACGTGGGCGGTTATTTCGGCCCCTATCTCAAGTTTTCGGGATTCGACGCGGTCGAGATCCAGGGCAAATCCGATCGGGACATCGTCGTCTATGTGGACGGCATCGACCAGACGGTGCAGGTCTTCACCACCACGGATCTGCCGGAGGATGCATATAAGCTCTCCGAGGTGCTGACCAACCACTTCGCGCAAGGCAAGCCGCGCGATGTCTCCGTGGTATCGGCCGGCCCCGGAGCCAAGAATACGTATTTCGGCTGCCTCAACTTCAGCTGGTACGACCCCAAGCGTAAACGGACCCGCTACAAGCAGGCCGGCCGCGGCGGCGTGGGCACGGTTTTCGCCGACAAAGGCCTCAAAGCCCTGGTCGCCCGCTGGGATGCCGGCATATCGATCGAAACCAACCAGCCGGCCGACCGGGAGCGGTTGAAAAAGGTCGCCAAGCTGCACTCGAAAGAAATCGTGGAGCTCGACCCCAAGCAGAACGAGATGGCCCGCATCGGCACCACCCATATCGTCACGATCATGAACGACCATGACCTGCTGCCGACCCACAACTTCCGCTTCGGCAGCCACCGCGAGGCCCCCAACATCGGTCAGGCCGTCTTCCGCAGGCTGTTCGACCCCGGATACGACGGATGCTGGATGGGATGCACCGTGGCCTGCTCGCACGGCGTCCGGGATTTCACCCCGCTGACCGGACCCTACCAGGGCCGCAAAGTGTTCGTGGACGGCCCCGAGTATGAAACCATTGCGGGCTGCGGCTCGCTGCTCGGCATCTTCGATCCCCACACCGTGGTCGAATTGAATTTCTACTGCGACGCCTACGGTCTGGACACCATCTCGGTCGGGACGGCGACCGCCTTTGCCATGGAGTGCTTCGAACTCGGGCTGATCACCGCCGCACATACCGGCGGCCTGGAGCTTTATTTCGGAAACCGCGCCGCCGCGCTCGATATTGTGCACCAGATGGCGCGCGGCGAAGGCTTCGGCCGTATCGTCGGCCAGGGCGTCCGGCGGATGAAATCGATTTTTGCCAAAGAGTTCGGGGCCGAACCGACGATCATGGCGGACATCGGCATGGAATCCAAGGGCCTGGAATTCTCCGAATACATGACCAAGGAGTCGCTCGCCCAGCAGGGCGGCTACGGGCTGGCCTTGAAGGGTCCCCAGCACGACGAGGCGTGGCTGATCTTCCTGGACATGGTTCACAACCTGATGCCCACGTTCGAGAAGAAGGCCGAGGCCCTGCACTGGTTCCCCATGTTCCGCACCTGGTTTTCGCTCTGCGGCCTGTGCAAGCTGCCCTGGAACGACATTGTCCCCGAAGACAACAAAAGCACGGCCGAACCCGCCAAGGTAATGAAGCACGTCCAGTGGTACGCCGAATACTTCAGCTCGGTCACCGGGCGGGAGGCCGCGCCGGACGACCTCATCCGCATGAGCGAGGCGGTGTACAACTTCCAGCGGATTTTCAACCTGCGCATGGGCCTGGGACGCCGCGAGCACGACACGCTGCCCTATCGCGCCGTCGGCCCGGTGACCGAACTCGAATATGAATCCCGGGCCGAGCGTTATGACAGTCAGCTGGCCGACACCCACCGGATCGACATCGCCGGAAAGGGAACGGCGGAAAAGGTTTGCCTGCTGCGAACGGTTCGCGAACAGCAATACGAAGCCCTCAAAGACGCAGTTTACCAGCGCCGCGGGTGGACCGCCGACGGGATCCCGACGCTCGCCACCGTGAAACGGCTCGGGATCGATTTCCCGGACGTATTAGCCCTGCTGAAGGCCAACGGGGTAACGGCATGATCCGCGTTTCCGGAAAGGAGCGCCCGTGGCGGGCGGGGCTAACCGTTGCCGACCTGCTGCGGGAAAGCGAAGACGCGCACGACTGTCCGGTCGTGCGCATCAACGATCATTACATCTCGCGCCCGAACTTCGAAATAACCCTGGTGCCCGACGACGCCGACGTTTTCTTCGTTCCGATGATCGCCGGCGGATGAAGCTGGCATAGGGCATAGAGATAGATATCCCGTTCCATTGCTTTTGCTCCATGCCCTATGCGCTTTGCCCTTGCGCCGCAAGTTGCAATCAACCGAAATTCATGATATTTTTTATCGTATCGATCGAATGAAGACCCTAACGCGCCCGGCGTGTTCTTCCCTATTTTCCTCAAGTTTCAATTGCATCCAGCCGAAATACACCTCAGCGCGGCTGCAATGCCGAAGGGGAGCACG
>CAZEKN010000155.1:0-2132 GCA_964512755.1 uncultured Desulfatibacillum sp.
GTGATGACCCCGGTGACCACTTCGCCTTCCTTGAACTGGCCGAAGCTGTCCTCGTACATATTCATGGAGGGCTCCGCGCTGTCGACCATGTCCATGCTGAACTCTTTTCCTTCGGCGGCGCCCGCCGAGGCTTGTTTTTCGATCACCTGATCTTTTTCAGAGTTGGTTGTGATGTTGACCATACACGCCTTTCCCCCTTGGCCTCAAAATTTGTTTCTTAGCTGATATTCTAAACCGGTTATCTGTAGCAGATTGGCCGAAAAATGCAACGATAAAATCGGCGGCCGGTCGCCCGCCAATCGAACGAGCGCGCTCAGGCAGGTTCCAGAACCGCCCGGACATGCGCCAGCATCTGTTCCACCACCTGATCGATGCTCAGCTCGGTGGAGTCGATCATCACGGCATCGGGAGCCGCTTTGAGGGGCGCTAACGCCCGACTGCTATCCTGCCGGTCGCGAAGCTGCATGTCGCGTTCGATGGTTTCGATCGACACATCGGATTTGGCCTTGGCTTCGGCGAATCGGCGCTGTGCCCGGACCTGGGTGGAGGCATCCAGGTAGAACTTGACGTCGGCCTCGGGAAAGACCACGGTTCCCATGTCACGCCCCTCGAAAACCGCTGCCTTTTGCAGGCCCAGCTCGCGCTGAATCTTCAGCAGGAAGGCCCGCACCACCGCCCGAGCGGATACCGCCGAAGCCAGCATCGAAATCTCCGGGGTCCGGATCGCGTCGGTGATGTCCTCGCCGTTGGCCGTCAGGCGCTGTCCGTCGGTTCCCGGCAGAAAATTCAGCGCCAGCCCCTCCAGCAGGCTGCTCAAACCGGCATCGTCCTGCGGGGCAACCCTCCGGCGTTTGGCGATGAAGGCCACCCCGCGATACAGGGCGCCGGTATCGACATAGCGATAGCCCAGCCGGTCGGCCAGCGAGCGGCTGACGGTGCTCTTGCCTGCACCCGCCGGGCCGTCGATGGTGATGAGCAGTTTTTTCATAGGAGATCGATCTTTCATCCAGCATCCAGAATCCCCCATCCCGTATCCGGATTTTATAGCGCCAGCACCTGCTTCAACGCCTCGACGAACCGCTGGTTCTCCTCGGGCCGCCCGATGCTGACCCGAATGCAATCCGGAAATCCGTAGCTGGCGAGCGGCCGAACGATCACTCCGCGGTCGAGCAGGTTCTCGAAGAATTGACGCCCCTCTCCCGGCACCCGGACCATGATAAAATTCGACTGGGTGGGTTGGCATTCGAGGCCCAGCTCGGCGAGTGCACGCTGCAGATAGTCCACGCCTGCATGAACGGCTTCCAGCGTTTCGCGCAAGAACCCATCGTCGTCAAGCGCCGCCGCAGCGGCCGCCTGGGCCAAGAGGTTGACGTTGAACGGCGGCCGCACCCGGCCCAGCACCTCGGTGACCTCGGCCGGCATGACTCCGTATCCGATGCGCAGGCCAGCCAGCCCGTAAGCCTTGGAGAAGGTCCGCAGGCCCACCACCGGGTGACCGGCTCTCACATAATCCAGGCTGTCCGGACCGGCCGGGTCGCGCACGAACTCGATGTATGCCTCGTCCAGGGCCAGAAGGACGCCCTCCGGCAGCCGCGCCATGAACGTCTCAAGCTCCGAGCGGGTCACGAGGCTGCCGGTCGGGTTGTGTGGGGTATTCACGAACACGATGCGCGTGCGCGAAGTGAGCCGGTCTGCCATGGCCGCCAGATCGGTGCGAAAGTGTTTGAGCGGGACCGGCACGGGGATGGCGGCGGCCGCGCGCGCCTCGATTTCATACATCTGAAACGAGGGCTGCGGCATGATCACCTCGTCCCCCGGCTGCAGATAGGCCCTGGCAAGCAGGTTGATGATCTCGTCGGACCCGTTGCCGAGCAAAATCTGCTCCGGGGCGAGCCGGAGCTTCGCGGCCAGTTTGCGGATCAGCTCAAAGCCGGAGCTGTCCGGGTAGCGGTGCACCGATGCCAGCATCCGTTGAACGGCAGCGAGCGCCCTGGGCGAAGGCCCCAGCGGGTTTTCGTTGGAAGCCAGCTTGACGGAGTGCCGGATGCCGCGCTCACGTTCGAGTTCTTCGATCGGTTTGCCGGGCACGTAGAGCGGGATGGATCGGATGTGTTCAGGGACCTTGAGATTCA
>CAZEKN010000155.1:2232-6224 GCA_964512755.1 uncultured Desulfatibacillum sp.
TTGCCGCCGGCCGCTGTGCGGCCGGCCTCGAGGGCCTTGAGGTTGAGCGGGATCAGCTTGGTCTTCTCGGCGAATTTGTCCTTGACCGCCGCCGTCAGCGCCTCGAAGCTCACAATCCGGCTGCGCGCCACAAACGCCGCCAACGCCACGATGTTGGCCGCCTTCACGTTGCCCAGCTCCTGCGCCAGCTCGATGATCGGCACCCGCAGCTCGTCCACGTCGTTGCGGCCGGAGCCGATCGGGATGATCGAGGCGTTCACAAACACCACCCCACCTTTTTTTACCGTCGGCGCAAACTTCTCCAGCGACGGCCGGTTCATCGCCACCAGATGCTGCGGGTTGCGGATGATCGGCGAGCCCACCGGCCGGTCGCTGATCACCACCGTGCAATAGGCCGTACCCCCCCGCATCTCCGGCCCGTAGGAGGGAATCCACACCACCTCCCGGCCCTCGTGCATCGCGGCCTGCGCCAGAATCTGTCCCATCAGCATCACCCCCTGGCCGCCGAACCCCGCAAACTGAACCTCACTTTGCATCCTTCGCCCTCCCGGCCGTGCGGCCCGCCTCCGGCGTCTTGAACTCGCCCAGCGGATAATACGGCAGCATCGTGTCCTCGGCCCATTTCAACGCATCCGTCGGCGTCATCCCCCAGTTCGTCGGACAGGTGCTGATCAGCTCCACCAAACTGAAACAGGTGTTCGCCACCTGGTAGCTGAACGCTTTGTGGATCGCTTTCTTCGCCCGGTTGATGTACTTCGGCTTCAGCAACGCCTCCCGCGCAATGTAGCCCGGCGTCTCCAGCGCCGAAAGCAACTCGGCCATCTTCACCGGCATCCCCGTCTGCAACACCTTGCGCCCGAAGGGAGAGGTCGTCGTGCGCTGATCGGGCATCGTCGTCGGCGCCATCTGCCCCCCGGTCATCCCGTAAACGGCATTGTTGATGAATATGGTCGTAAACTTCTCCCCCCGGTTCGCCGCGTGGATGATCTCGCTCATCCCGATGCTCGCCAGATCACCGTCCCCCTGGTAGGTGAACACGATCAGATCCGGACGGACCCGCTTGATTCCCGTGGCCATCGCCGGCGCACGCCCGTGCGCTGCCTCCTGAAAATCAAACGTAAAGTAATTGTAGCACAGCACCGCGCAGCCCACCGGCGCAATCCCCACCGTGCGGCCGGCAATCCCTAACTCGTCGATCACCTCGGCCACCAGCCGGTGCGCCACCCCGTGTGTGCACCCCGGGCAATAGTGCGTGACCACCTCGGCCAGCGCCTGCGGACGATGAAAGGCTTTACCCATGACGTTTGCTCCTGTAAAGGTTGCTCCGCTTCGAAGCCCCCCGCGTTAAAGCAGTTTGCCGATCTCCTCCATGACTTCCTCCGGTGTCGGCACTTCGCCGCCGCATTTGCCGTACCAGTGCACCGGCCGCGCCCCCCGAACGCTCAACTCCACGTCCTCCACCAGCTGCCCCATGCTCATCTCGATGCTAACCGCCGCACGGCAGCTGGCCTTGCTCACGGCCGCATGAATGGCCTGCCGCGGAAACGGGAACAGCGTCTGCGGCCGTACCATCCCGATCTCGATCCCCTGCTCTTTGAAGCTGTCGATCACCGTCCGGCACACCCGGCTCATCGTGCCGTAACTAACGATCAAAATCCGATAGTCGCTCTGCAGGTTGTAGCTCTCGCTGCGCAACTCTTCCCGCTTCATGCGGTCGTACTTGGCCTTCAGCTTCAAGTTGTGCGCGTTCAGCTCCTCGGGCACCAGATAGAGCGTCTTGACCAGATTGCGCCGGCTGCTCTGGCGCGTCGCCATCCCGTTGGTCGCCCACTCGTCCTTGTTCGACGCCGCCACCTTGAGGTGCTCTGGGAATTCCACCGGCTCCATCATCTGACCGATCAGCCCGTCGCCCAGAATCATCACCGGATTGCGGTACTTCTCCGCCAGCGGGAAGGCCGCCATTACCATCTCCACGGCCTCCTGCACGCTCGCCGGCGCCAGCACCAACAGCCGGTAGTCCCCATGGCCCCCGCCCTTCACCGACTGAAAATAATCCGCCTGCGAGGGCAGAATCCCTCCCAGCCCGGGCCCACCCCGCATGATGTTCACAAACACCGCCGGACACTCCGCCGCCGTGATGTAGCTGATTCCCTCGCTCATCAGGCTGATCCCAGGACTCGAGGAGGTCGTGAACACCCGCGCCCCGCACGCCGCCGCACCAAATATCATGTACGACACGGCCACCTCGCTCTCCCCCTGCAAAAATACGCCCCCCGCCTCCACCAGCCGCTTGGACAAATACTCCGCTACCTCCGACTGCGGGGTGATCGGATAGGCGAAATAGTTCAAACACCCCGCACGAATCGCCGCCTCGGCGATCGCCTCATTGCCTTTCATCAGCACCTTGCCCATCTTACTTCCTCCCAGCGCCCGATACCCCCGCGGCCTCGGCGATCTCGTTGATCGTAATCGCCACGTCCGGACACATCGTGCAGCAAATCGCGCAAAAGATGCAATCCTCGGGCCGCGCCTGAACCGCCGGAAAATACCCCTTGGTGTTCATCTCTTTGCTGATCTCCAATACGTTCTTCGGACATACGCTCACGCACAACCCGCATCCCTTGCACCGCTCCGCATCCACTACATGCTCATAGGCCATCGATTACGTCCTCCTCACAGCTTGCGCGCCCGTTTCCAGGGCGGCACCAGTTGGCGCCGGATCGTCAGAATCGGACAGTCAAACTTCGCCGGGTCCACCTGGGACAGCAACTCCTCGGCGATCGTCACAAACACCAGCGGCAGTCCGCTGGCCGCACTCACCTGAGTGGTGAAGGCATAGCCGTCCGTAATCACCTGGGGCGTGGTCTCGTCGATCAGGTTGGCGTTTCCGATCAGCCCCGTGATCGCCAGTTTGGCCGATGCCTCAATCTGCTGCCGGATCCGCTCGCAGCCCGCCACGGTGCTGGTATCCGGCCGCAAGGGATTGATCACCTGCAGGACCTGGCAGGGACATCCGCTGAACGCGTTCCCGAGCGCCGCAAGCACCATGGCGCCGACGGCGTCTCCGCCGGCATCGAGAATGGCCAGCCCCTCCGTCTGACGGATCAATCCGGCCACGCGCGGGCTCAGTACTGGCAACTCCGATTGAACGTACGGCCTGGGCGGGAGAACCACATCGATGCCGAGGTCGGTGAGCTGGGTCTCGGCCTCGCGCGATCGGAAGTAAGGATTCACCAAGTCAAGGTCCGCCATCCGGACGTTCATCCCTGTCTGGCGGTGGTGAACGGCGAGGTTGACCGCGACTTCGGACTTGCCGCTGCCGTAGCTGCCGACCAGGACGACGACGCCCTCCAGCCTCAGACCCACCCAAATGCCTCCGAAATTCCATCTTTTCAGACCAGGATCGTGCCGAAACGAAGCGCAACCCACCGGTCGATGGAGCTGAAAAAAGTAAAATTTCTTTTTAGAGATTAATCGTAGGGCTGTCAAGGGATTTGGCCACCCTGTCTGCATTCGATTACCCGCCAAGCAGGGCTTCCACCTATCCGGCGGTTGTGCTAAAAAAATGATGACGCCGTCAGGATAAGCCGGTGCGATTCAAGCCTGGTTCGGCGCCCCCAGGTTCCAGCCGCAGCGCTGATGAGCGGCAGGGCGGAATTCGATCCATTGGCGGAGTGATGAACTCGGCTCCATCCATTGGCCGAAGGGAGGTTTTCAGCGACGATGGGTTTCGTCCAAACCGGACTTGAACGACTGCTGGCCGATCCGCCGGCCTGGTTCAAGGGACAACGCCTCGGCCTGTTGTGCAACCCGGCTTCGGTCGATCGCGGATTTCATCACGCCCGCGACCGATTGCGGCAGCGTTTTCCCGGCGCCCTGCGGGCTCTGTTTTCACCCCAGCATGGTTTTTTCGCCGAAAAGCAGGACAACATGATCGAGTCCGCGGATATGACCGACCCGGTTCTTGGCCTGCCGGTCTTCAGCCTCTACGG
>CAZEKN010000156.1:0-6202 GCA_964512755.1 uncultured Desulfatibacillum sp.
AATCAAACGGCTGGGGTGAGATGCATGTGGATGTCTTTTCAAGGAGCGGGCTGGCCGCGGTCGAGTGATCGGAGCCAGGTGGTCGGGTGAAGGGAAGTTCTTTCAGGGCGTCAACGGCAACTCGAAGCGTATTGCCGTTGACGCCGGCGGACGATCCGAATGGCGCTGTCGGCTCGGCAGTCGACGAAGCTAACTATAGTTTTCTTTTTAACCGGCCGCAAGGGGATCCCTCTGGGCCGGGTGCTGATCGAGAAGAAGAATCCGAGACGCCTTGGAGTTTTACTGATGGCTGTAATAGTATTTTATGAAATATGGGGGAAGTCAAGCAGGATTCCGTGGCGGTTGCACGAGCCCGGTCCATGTGTTATCTATAAACGCATATCCAACCTTTCACTTTCTTTTTGCACCGGAAAACGTCTCGTCGTTACTTCGCTTAACCCATCGGCTGCGGCCGAACTTTTTTCGGAGCGTATCGACTCAAATCGGAATCAATAAGAGGAGCCGGACGATGAGGAGAGTATTCCTGTCGCATAGCTTTACAGACCGCGATCGGGTGCTCGTATCGCAGGTGGAGGCGCTGATGCGCAGTCACGGCGTGATTGCCACCAACGGGCGCACCCTGGGGGGCGGGCCGCTGACCCCCGAGATCGCTAGATTTATCGAGGAAGCCGATGCCCTGGTGGCGTTGTTCACCCGCCGGGAAAACGATCCGGGCAACGTCACCCACCCCTGGGTCTTGCAGGAATTCGGGCATGCTCTGATGCGCCAGATGCCCGCCATCGGTATTTACGAGGCCGGGGTGCCGGTCCAGGCCGCCGGTGCGGGGTTCGAGCACATCGACTACGATCCGGCGGCCCCGGTGGCGGCCTTCATCAAGCTCTCGGAGACGATGGGCGAATGGAAACGGCGCGCCGGTCGGCTTTTTAAGATCCAGGTCATGCCCGAAGATATCGCGCGCAAGATCGGCGCCAAGGCCGATCACGTGCGCTGCGAATGCCGGTTTCAGATCGAGGGCAACGATACCGCCTGGCTCCCCGTCAAAGTCCGTCGCGAAATCGGAGGCGTCTTCGTCTACCTGCGGGTGCCGGAGAATGCGGAGATGGTGCAGCTGCGCAGCGACGGCCCTCCGGCCTGCGAATCGGCCTACACACCGCTTTTCATGCCCGTCCACCTGGAACCTTCCCAATAAGGTGATGCCATGGTCATGCGAATCGAATCCAATCTGTACCTCGCGAACGACTCAACCCCCAAAGGCGACGACTGGTGGGAATGGTCGGTATGGGTGGAGGGGCCGTCCGATGAACTGGACCAGATCCAATCCGTGACGTACCGGCTGCATCCCACGTTTCCCAACCCCATCCGGGAAGTTCGTGACGCCGCCTCAAAGTTCAAATTGAGTTCCGCCGGATGGGGCGAGTTCGCCATCCTGGCAGACGTGAAACGGAAGGACGGGAGAACGCTGCGCGTCGAACGATGGCTTGAGCTTCTGGATGACAAGGGATTGCGCCGGACCGATCCGGCCGTCACCGGCAAACAGCGGCCGACCGTCTTCATTTCCCACAGCGTGGCGGATGGGGGAGTGGTTCAATCCCTGCGCAACGAGTTGACGAAGCAGGGCGTGGACGTGTGGACGGGCGAAAGCATCGAGGCCAAAAGCGATGTAGCCCTGGAAATTCGAGAATGCCTGAAGAAAGCCGACGTCATCGTTCCGCTGGTTTCGGATCCGCAGAGCCGGTTTGTGGAGGAGGAAGCGCGTACGGCCCTTGATGCCGGGCGCAAGGTCCTGCCCGTGGTCCTCGGAAACGCCAGGATGCCGGACGCGCTGCGGGACCTTTATCCGCGGTTCGAGATGCCCGAATCGAAGAACATCACCGGTCTCGCCAACCGCCTGGCCGCCATGGTCAAGGATATGGTCGTGCCGGAGGAAAAGTAGGGACCGTCTTTCGAACGAACAGGAGACAGCCATGAATCTCACGGAGCAACTGCGTTGCGAGGTCAGCCAGTCGATTCATACGCTGCGGCGGCGATACGCCAACACGGCGGATGCCGCCGAGAAGCAAACCATCCTGAAACTCATCGCGTCCTTGGGGAAAAAATTGACGCGGCTCGAGCAGGCCACCCTGCTCGGCACTGCGAATATCCTCGCCGACAGCGGCGTCGAGCTGGAAAAGGCGGTTGCTGCCGCTAAATTCGGGCCTTTCGACGGCTACCTCGCGGCGCTGGAGGCGCACCTGAAAAATCTTTACACCCTGTCCGGGGTCATGCACGAAAGCGAATGCCTGCTCCCGGCGCGGGAGGAAGCCGGGGCACCGAAATCCCGGCCTGTCCGGGCGAGGCGTGCGCCCGGCACCCGGCGGGCGGCTCGGGCGACCGATGCGCCGCTGGCGGTCAAGGACTACGGCCTGCTCCAGGCGGAGTATGAAGCGTATTACGCCGCCTGCACGGTACGGCCGGAGCATGCGGGCAACGTCGCCTACTACGTCAAACAGCTCAAACGGGGCCGGCCGGTCTACGCGCAGGTGGGGGAGGATCTCAACGGCATCCCCTGGATGTTCATCGGCGTGATCCACGGCATGGAGTGCGGGTTCAACTTCGCCGGGCATCTGCACAACGGCGACTCGCTCCAGGCCCGCACCGTACGCGTGCCCGCGGGGCGGCCGGCGGCCGGATCGCCGCCGTTCACCTGGCGGCAGAGCGCGGTGGACGCGTTGACGATGAAACGATTCCACGAGGTCAGCGACTGGTCCACCCCGCAAATGCTCTACTTGCTCGAAAAGTACAACGGCTTCGGCTACCGCATGCGGCGCCTGCCCACGCCCTATCTGTGGAGCTTTTCCAACCTCTATGAAAAGGGCAAGTTCGTCCAGGACGGCCGGTACGATCCCGAGGCCGTCAGCAAGCAGTGCGGGGCCGCGCTGATGCTCAAGGAGGTGGCGGAGGGCTGAACCGGCGTGCATGAGCCATGGGCCCAACGTGGGGGGCAGCCTGACTTGACCACCCCGTTTGCATTGCAGCGCCGCTGAGTTGCCCAGAAACGGGCCATGTTGATAGGGCGCAGGAAAGATGCTAGGATGAACCCTAGTCGCAAAGAAGGCGGTCTGGACCCAAACCACAATCCCGGCTACTTGAGGCATGAGGCCCTTGATCACCTGGCCAAATTCGCCGTTCCTCTCAAAAGTCGGATTGATAAACGCCTGAAGATCGGAGTGGGCGATCGCGTCCTAGACTTGGGTTGCGGCACCGGCCTGGACGCCTTGTTGCTGGCACGGGTTGTCGGGGACGGAGGGATCGTCATCGGGATCGACTACGACGAGGAACTGGTCGCAAGAGCCCGGCTACGGGCTGCGAATACGGAGGAGTCCGGCAGGGTCGGCTACCTCAGGGCCGATGCCGGGTCCATACCCTTCGCGGACGCTGCCTTCGACGCCTGCCGCTGCGAGCGCCTGCTTCAGCATTGCCCGGACGGCGCTCGGATATTGAGCGAGATGGTTCGGGTGACCAAGAACGGCGGCCGGATTGTCGTTGCCGACACGGATTGGGGGACTCTGTCCATCGATACGCCGCACGTCGAAATCGAACGAAGGGTTGTACGGTCTCTGGCCGGTGTATTTCTGGACGGTTACGCGGGGCGGAAACTCTTCGGTCGAATGAAAGAACAGCGGCTTGAGAAAATTGCCATCGATGTCTGGACCGTTATTTGGAAAGACTTTCACGAATTCAGGACGACCAGTCTTGCGGTAGAGGATATCGAACGGAAGATCGTCAATCAGGGACTTGTTTCGGCAAGCGAGCTCAACCTGTTTTGGGAGAGCCTGGAGCGGGCCCATCAACGCGGCGCATTTTTCGCCAGCGGCAGCGTTGTCATCGTTGTAGGGAGCAAGCCCGCGGCAAGGAATCGGAAGTCCCCCGCCGCCCGTGGCGCCCGCGAATGAGGAGGTGATGCATGCGTGCCTGTTTCATCGTTTCCCCTTTTGGACAGCCGGGAACGGATATCCGCAGGTGGTCGGACACGGTTTACGAGCACATCATCAGACCGGTTGCGGCGGAAAAGGGCTACCATGCATTCCGCACGTTAGAACAGCCGCGGCCCGGAGACATAACCGGTCAAATCGCTCAGGAAATAGCGAAGGCAGACCTTGTCATCGTTGATTTGACCGGCCTCAATCCCAATGTCATGTACGAACTCGCCCTCCGGCACTCGATTGGCAAGCCTTTCATCCATCTATCGAATGATACGACCCAAATCCCGTTTGACATCCTGCAGATGAACGCCATCCAAATTGGAACGGACGTGGCCGTGGTAGAAAGCGCCAAGGCGGCGTTGAGAGAACAGATCAGCTTTATTGAAAGCGGCCAAGCTGACTTTTCCACTCACGCGTCACGATATTTTTCTTCCCAGCGCCACATGTCCGGCAAAGCCTATATGTGGGAGATAACCTACTCTGCAGCCTTACCATCCGATTGGCTCGACCAGCAGCCCCAGTCTTTCAAGGAGGCGGCCGCCAAATTCATGGAGGACACCGGCGGAATTCCCAACAACCCCAACCACCGCAGGCTGCTGGCCGAGTACCTGGCCTACAAGACCGTTCCCGGCACCGTGGCACGGGGGGACTTGTATTACCATTACACCAAACGGGAAGCCGGCATGGTGTCCGGATACGGGATCCTCAGATTCCCCGGCAACAGCCAGCCCATTTTGATTGAAATCACCGGCCATGAGAAAAGAAACGGGACCCTGGTAATCCAGTTTGATCAACCGGCGCGGCGGGTGACGATCGCTCCCGGCATCGATGAGGAGATTTCATCGTTTGTCTACGAAATCCCTTTCAAGCCCGATGACACGCATGAGACGTTTTCGGGTCAGCTCATGCACCCTAAGACCAACCCGAGCGTGAAGGTGGGCGACTCGAAATTGGAGCTTCGGTGCTAAGGGCAGGCCGTTGCGAAGGCGCCGCATAGGGACGGATCTATCTGCTTCGATCAACGATCCGCACCGAACGTTGCAGGTGAAGGCCGGGCCGATCCGCGTGGTGGCCTGTCCGGCCGGTTTGGGACCAAGCCTGGGCCGACGACGGAGAACAAGGCATTGGCGATTGCAATTCAAATCTTTCGCCAGCGGGAGCAGCCCGCGTCTTACCTCTCCTACCGGAGAATCAAGTACGACGTCTTCTCCCGGGAGTTGGGATGGGCTGGACTTGAGGACCTTACCGGCGAGCCGATCGCACGGGAAGACCCCTTTGACGATGCCGGCCGGTTCGTCCTCGCCAGAACCGAGGCAGGGGTTCCGGTCGGAGTAGTGCGCGGGATCGGACTCGACGAGGGATTCCCGCACCGCAATCTATTCGAGCGCCACTTTGATGACGCCCGCTTTCAGAGAGCGTTTCCGCGCCTGATCACTGCCAATGCGCTCGCCGTGCTGTCTGAATACCGCAAGCGGAACTTCCGCGTCGTCGGATGCAATTGGAGCGGAAGCGCCGGAATGCTCCTCATGCTGGCGCTCTTCCAGTCCTTTGATAGAGAGGATCGAATCGGAGCCGTCATCACGGCAGGCGGAATCGAGTCCGCCTTGTTTTTCCGGAAACTCGGCTGCCTGGTGATTGATCCGCCTTGCGAGACGGCATTGCATTGCGAACCTCTCACCAATTTCGGGATCGTATTCGGCACGGATGGGCACCGGATGGCCGCGGAAACCTGCTGCATGAGTCCGGGTCAACCGACCCGGCCAAACCCGACTCGACAGGGTCTGCAGGATTATTTCCGCCATTGTCAGGAGCGATCGCTGGGTTCAAAGCTGTTGGAGAGCTGGTTCAGATCATGATGGCATGCGCGATGGCTGGCCGGCTCGATTTGAAATCCATCGTTGACCAGCAGATTCCGGCGGAGAGCGAAGACGCCTGCGCGGGCCTTTCCGTGCTGTGATGCCTCTTTTCCCCCTTTGAAAAAGGGGCAAAGTGGATTCTGGAATCGACTTTATAGGCAGGGGCTTACCAAAATAGGCCATCTATCCTGGCTCGGAAACGGGCGGCCTTGACAAACTAGCCGAAATTCTTTATTTTTTATACTATATGATCTTTTACATAACTCCCTGCGCCGATGGCCTGCTTTTTTTCCCACCTATGGGCCGTCGGCAATGAGCGATGCGCTTTGAATTGGGGGCGAAACGGTTTCGACGGGGACAATGATATTCAAGTTGCATGCCGAG
>CAZEKN010000157.1:0-2372 GCA_964512755.1 uncultured Desulfatibacillum sp.
TGATCATCCTCGGCAAGAGCATGATCCTGCACCGCGAGCCGGTCGCCGCGATCCGTGCGGCATTGACTGAGCTGAACCTCGACACGGTTTTGATGTACGATATGGCCCACGTGCTCGGGCTGGCGGGACCGCATTTCCAGCGCCCTTTCCAGGAAGGCGCCGACCTCGTCACCGGCTCGACGCATAAAACCTATTTCGGGACCCAGCGCGGCATCATCGCGGCGAACGTCACCCCCGCGCACCCGCGCTATCCGCTCTGGGAGGCCATCCAGCGCCGGACCTTCCCGGGCAGCCTCAGCAATCACCACCTCGGCACCCTGCTCGGCCTGCTGCTGGCGGCCTATGAAATGAACCACTTCAAGGAGAGCTACCAGCCGGCCGTCATCGCGAACGCCAAGGCCTTCGCGCGGTCTCTGGCAGACCTCGGGCTGGACGTGGCCGGCGATCCGGCGATCGGATTTACCGAGACCCACCAGGTCATCGTGCGGGTCGGCTACGCCAGGGGCGCCGAGGTCGCCCGGCGGCTTGAGGACAACCACATCGTGTTGAACTACCAGGCCGCGCCGGACGAGGAGGGCTTCACGGCCTCCGGCGCGCTGCGCATGGGCGTGCAGGAGATGACGCGCTTCGGCATGCAGCCGGCCGACTTCGCCGAGCTGGCGCAGCTCATGGCCGACTGCACGCTGAAAGGCGCCCCCGTGAAGGATGCGGCCATCCGCCTGCGCCGGCGTTTCTTGGAGATGCGCTATTGCTTCACGGGCGGCGAGGCCGACGAGATGATGGCGAAGCTGCATGCCTTGATTTAGCTCACCAGAAATCGGGAGATGGCCATGTCCGAAATCAGGATGACCGGAGAACTCCGCACCGATTACGATTGCGAAGCCACCGGGCTGCCGGCCGAGCGCTGGGCCGAGGCGGTCTTCAAGGTGGGAAGCGAGGAGATCGTCCTGGAGATCAGCGTGGAAAAGGACGTGATCGTGGCGATCATGGCCGGCGAGGATACCGCCTGGAAGGGAACGCTGGCCGGGTTGAAGCAAATCCTGCGCGGCGAGATCAAGGCGAAATAGCGGCCTCCAATGGTCGATCGAACCGTCACCACCGTCATCGACCGCAAGCGCTGCATCGGCTGCGGGGAGTGCGTGCGGGTCTGCCCGTCGCAGACCATCACGCTTCAGGACGGCAAGGCGGCGGTGACGGGTACACGCTCGCTCGCCTGCGGCCACTGCGCAGCGGTCTGTCCGGTAGAAGCGGTTCGGGTGGAGGCCCTCGATCCCGACAGTTTCAGGTTCCGGTCTTTTGGCTGCCGAACGGAGTGGTTGTCCTACGGCGCCTTCAACACGGGCGAACTGGTGCGACTGATGGCTTCACGGCGCTCGTGCCGCTGTTTCGTTCCCGAAGCGGTGGACCACGCGCTCTTAGAGGATCTGGTCAAGATCGGCGCCACCGCGCCGTCCGGAACGAACAGCCAGGGATGGACCTTCACCATCCTGCCCACCCGCGCTGCGGTGCTGGCGCTCGGCCGTGCCGTGGGCGCATTCTTCAAGCGCCTGAACCGTGTGGCGCAGAACCCGTTGCTGCGCCACGGCCTGCGGCTGATCGGCCGGCCGGAACTCGCGGATTACTACCGGGATTACCACCAAAGCGTCGTGGAAGGCTTGGCCGCTTGGGAGGAGCGCGGCCTCGATCGGCTGACTCACGGGGCCACGGCCGTCATCATCGTCGGTTCAACCCCCGGCGGCAGCTGTCCGGCCGAAGACGCCCTGCTCGCCACCCAGAACATCCTGCTCGGCGCGCACGCGCTGGGACTGGGCACCTGCCTGATCGGGTTCGCGGTCAGCGCCATGCAGAAAGACGCCCGGATAAAAGAAGTGCTGAAAATCCCTCGGCAGGAAAGCGTGCACGCCGTCATCGCCGTCGGCCATCCGGCAGTGACCTACCAGCGGCTGACGGGCCGCAAGAAAACCGTGTGCCGGATCGTCGAGCCCTGAAAGCGGCGACATCCCTCTACTCCTTATGGGTCGGATGGGATCAACTGATAAGGTCAATGGGCGGATCGATTTTGAGGATCGATGGATCTCTGCCATCTTGGGCCAGGGCTTCCTTCTTGAAGGAAACCGCCAGCATTGGCGGTGGCAGGGCACCATGATGTTGCGATGGGTTTAAGCAAGAAGCCTCTTGATGGCCCGATCCAGTTCCTCCATTTCGAACGGCTTGTCCAATACCAGATCGGCTTTCGCCTCCGATGCGAGTGCTTTGGGATGATGGCCCCATCCGGTCATCGCGATGATGGGGGTATTGGGGTATTTTTGCTTGATGACCCCTATCAAAGACACTCCGCTGAAGGATGGCATCACCAAATCGGTTATGATCAG
>CAZEKN010000157.1:2472-6160 GCA_964512755.1 uncultured Desulfatibacillum sp.
TATCTTCGAGAGCCTTGAAATGTCCAGCGTAAAAATGGTCCGCATCGGGGAGCACCTCCAGGACGGCGGCGCGATTCCATTGATCCCGATAGGTCGAGATCATCCGGGGCGGTGCGATCTCGTCCCGGTCGCCGGTGACGATCAGCTGGAGGGTCGGGATCGGGGCCGCCGGATCGAAACTCATGAAGGCGACGGGCGGCGAAACCATTACCATGCGCTTGAAACAGCCGCCGGTGCCGGCGTTGACCCAGGCTCCGAAAGAATAGCCCGCCAGGTCTAAGGTTGTCACGCCCCGGCCGGACAGAAAAGACAAGGCCGCGCTGACATCGCGGCGTTCCCCGGCACCGTTGTCATAGCAACCCTCGCTCGCGCCCACCCCCCGAAAGTTGAAGCGCAAGGTGCTGATCCCCCGACGCCGATAAGCTTGCCGCACGGCGATGACCACCGGGTTGTCCATGTCGCCGCCGTAGAGGGGGTGGGGGTGTGTGATGATCGCTCCGCGCGTGGGCGATGCGGTTTCGAGCATCCCCTCGATCCGCAGATTGCCGGATGCGAAGAATATGCGTTCTTCCATGCGCTCCTCAGTGTTCTTTCTGCAGGGCGGCAAGGATCTCCTTGCCGAAACTTTTGCGTTGCCAGGCGCGCAGCTCGGGGACTTCGGCAAGGTCTTCCGGTTTCGTGGGCCGGCGTTCGGCGATGGCGGCCATGGCCGCTTTGGAGCAGATCAGGGACGGCTCGATTTTCAGGCGCCGCGCCTGGGTCTCCCGCCAGCGCCGCAGGAGCCGGATGCGGTCGGACACGGCCGCGGGCACCGTTTTCGGTTTTTTGAACGGGTAGCGCGGCAGTTCAGCGGGCGGCAGGCGCAGGGCCTTCTGGATGCCGGCCAGGATGTCGCTGCCGTAACGCTCGATCTGGGATGGGCTCAGGGCGCCCGTCTTTTCCAACTCGACGAGGTCGGCCGGCCGGTCCTCGGCCAGCCGCAGCAGGGCGTCATGGTTGAAGACCTTGAACAACGGCCGGTCCCGGTGCCGGGCGATCTTGCGGCGCAGCTTCAGCAATTGCTCGAGTACCGCGAGGCTGCGGGGATCGAGCTTTCCGGCGCCTTTGCAGCTCAGGAACAGGGGGCCGTCTTCGCCGGCCGACGGCCGGACCTTGCTCAACAGCCGGCACTCCTCCCCCAGCCAGCTCAGGCGGTCTTTGGCGGCCAGCTCCGCCTCCAAAGCCTGAGCCAACGGCAGCAGGTAACATACATCGGTGGCGGCATAGGCCAGCATCTCCCTGGGCAGCGGTCGTCTCGACCAGTCTTTGCGCTGGTATTTCTTGTCCAGCGCCACGCCGAAAAGCTGCTTGACGACGGCTTCAAGGCTGGTCTCCTTGAAGCCGAGGAAACGGCAGGCGCATTGGGTGTCGAAAAGATTGCTGACGCGAATATCGAAGTCCCGGTAAAGGCAGCGCACATCGTAGTCGGCGCCATGGAACACCTTGCGGATGTCGGAGCTGCGGAAGGCGGCTTTCAGGGGCGACAGATCGGCCAGCGCAATGGTGTCGACCACCACATTTCGCCGGCTGCTGGCCAGCTGCAGCAGACAGACCTTTTCCTGGAAATGATACATCGAATCGGCTTCCAGGTCGACGCCGAAGGCGGTTTCAGCTTCAAGTTCTGCGGCCAGGGATTGAAGATCCGCCGGAGTCGCAACAATGTCGTAGCGAAGAGATCCCTCGGAAGGCATTTTTTCTGCTTGACCCGCTCGTTCCTTTTTCTTAAGGGTTAAATTTCGCCGAGTGCCTGCACCGACCCGCCGGCGGCCGTTGTGCCATCCGGCGAATGGGTGTAACATTAAGAATCTGCATTGGGGAGAACACCTTGCTATGATTAGCATAACACTTCCGGATGGGAACATAAAGGCTTTTAATCAGGCCGTTTCCGGCTTGGAGGTGGCGGCCAGCATCTCCGAGGGCCTGGCCCGCAATTGCGTCGCCATGGAGCTGGACCACCGCCTCGTCGATCTGAACACGCGCATCGAGCGTGATGCGACCGTACGGCTGGTCACCACCAAGGACCCCGAGGCGCTCGAAATCATGCGCCACAGCGCGGCCCATGTCATGGCCCAGGCCATTCTGCGCCTTTACAAGGGGGCCAAGCTGACCATCGGCCCCGTGGTTGAAGACGGGTTCTACTACGACATCGACATGCCGCCGGTGTCCGAAGAGGACTTCCCGAAAATCGAAGCCGAGATCCAGAAAATCGTCAAGGCCAAGATCCCCATCCGCCGGCGCGAGGTGACCAAGGCCGAGGCGCTCACGGCCTATCGGGAGGAACCCTACAAGCTGGAGATGATCCAGGACCTGGCGGATGGCACCATTTCGGTATACGAGCAGGGAGAGTTCGCCGACTTATGCCGCGGGCCGCACGTGCCCCACACGGGCTTCGTCAAGGCCATCAAGCTGCTCAAGGTTTCCGGCGCTTACTGGCGCGCCGATCAGACGCGCGCCCAGCTGCAGCGCATTTACGGCACGGCCTACTTCGACAAGAAGGAGCTGGAGGCCTATCTGCATTTCTTGGAGGAGGCCAAGCGCCGCAACCACCGCAAGATCGGCCAGGCCCTGGACTTGTTCAGCTTCCACGACGAGGCGCCCGGCATGCCCTTCTTTCATCCCAAGGGCATGGTCATCTGGAACGCGCTCTTGGACTACTGGCGCAGCGAGCATCGCGCGGCCGGCTATGTGGAGACCAAGACGCCGATCATTCTCAACCGTGCGCTCTGGGAGCGCTCCGGCCACTGGGCGAACTATCGCGAGAACATGTACACGACCTCCATCGACGAGACCGAGTACGCGATCAAGCCGATGAACTGCCCCGGTGGGATGCTGCTTTACAACCGTAAGCCGCATTCCTATCGCGACCTGCCCCTGCGGGCCTCCGAAATCGGCCTGGTGCACCGCCATGAGCTGTCCGGGGTGCTCTCCGGGCTGTTCCGCGTGCGGGCCTTCCATCAGGACGACGCCCACATCTTCATGACGCCGGAGCAGATCGAGCAGGAGATCCTGGGCGTGCTGCGGCTGGTGGAGCGTATCTACGGCACCTTCGGCCTGGGTTTCCATCTGGAGCTCTCCACGCGGCCGAAGAAGTCCATCGGAACGGACGAACAGTGGGAGCAGGCCACCGGCGGATTGAAATCGGCTCTATCCGCATACGGCCGGGGCTACCAGCTGAACGAAGGCGACGGCGCCTTCTACGGGCCGAAGATCGATGTGCACATCAAGGATGCGCTCAACCGGACCTGGCAGTGCGGCACCATCCAACTCGACATGTCGCTGCCCGAGCGCTTCAACCTGCACTTCGTCGACAAGGACAACGAGCGCAAGCGGCCGATCATGATCCACCGCGTGATCTACGGCTCCATCGAGCGGTTCCTGGGGATCCTCGTCGAGCATTTCGCGGGGCGGTTTCCGCTATGGATGGCGCCGGTTCAAGGCATTCTGCTGCCCATGAACGACGATCTGGCGGCTTACGCCGAAGAGGTCCGGGTTCGCTTCGATGCCGCCGGCTTGCGTATCGAGGTGGACAGTCGCACCGAAAGCCTGAACCGCAAGGTGCGCGAAGCCCAGCTGAACCAGATTCCGCTGACGCTCACCATCGGGCCGAAGGAAAAGGAGGGTGGGACGCTGGCCGTGCGGACTCTCGACG
>CAZEKN010000158.1:0-6125 GCA_964512755.1 uncultured Desulfatibacillum sp.
CCCACCCGGCCGCCGTTCTCACCGCTCAGCACGTGCCAGGGGTAGGCTTCGGCGTTGAAGTGGCGGACGCGCAGCTTGCCGCCATGGCCGATCGTGCGGGCGTAGGTCTCGTACATTCCGGCAAACTGCATCTCGGTCAGGCCGGGAGCGATGATGGTCCGCATGTGGTCGAACGTGCTGCGGGTCATCTCAGCGGTTGCTTCCAACTGGGTGATTTCCCAATCGGACTTGATGCTGCGGACGCGCAAGATGAGCGGCGAGCCGTCCAGACAGGCTTTTGGCTTGAACAGGCCGCGGTAAAACCGGAAGTCGTTGACCGGAAGGACGTCGAGTTCCAGACCCAGACGGTCCGGCATCCGGCTGTACGCATCGGCGATCAGGCCCGGAACGGCTTTGACGGAGTCGATCGAGACAAGGGTTTCGATGGCCGACTCCGCCCGCGCGCGGGCGACCGACTGCTTGACGAAGAGCAGGGGCCGACCCTCGGCCGGCAGGTAGAGAAAGCCGTTCTGGGCCGTGCCGCTGAAGTAAAACAGATCCGCCCGCTGGACGATGAACAGTCCGTCGACTCCGGCGCGATTGAGCTCCGCCTGGATGGCGGCGGTGCGACGCTCGATTTCAGCGCGAGGAACCCTGAACGGCTCAGGCTTGAACGGGCTGCGTGTGACGGCCGTTTCCATCATCATTGACTCCGGGTGCAAGGGGTCGGCGCGGCTGTCGAAAAATGGGGTCGAATCGTATCTATCATTCTGGCAGGGGATTTGAAAAGCCTAAACAAATGATGGTAAGAGAAGGTCGAACCGCCGGGACGGTCGCGAGGCCGTCGCAGCCGGTAAGAACTTTGCAGGTCCCGTTGAAGTCTCTGCGGGCAGGAGAGGATGCCGCCATGCCGCTTTTGATCGGCGCCATTGGGGATGACGTGACCGGGTCGACCGACCTGGCGCTGATGCTGAGCAAGCACGGCATGTCGGTGGTGCAGACCATCGGCCTGCCGCCGCCCGGTGCCGTCATTCGCGAGGCGCATGCGGCCGTGGTGGCGTTGAAGAGCCGCACGGCGCCGACGACCCAGGCGGTGGCCGATTCGCTCTCAGCCTGCGACTGGCTGCTCGCCCAGGGCGCCCGCCAGATCTTCTTCAAGTACTGCTCGACCTTCGATTCGACCGAGAAAGGCAACATCGGACCGGTGGCGGAGGCGTTGCTGGAGCGTCTCGATGGAGGGATCACCGTCTATTGCCCGGCCTTTCCGGAAAACGGCCGAACCGTCTACAACGGGCACCTGTTCGTCGGAACGGAATTGCTCTCGGACTCCAGCATGCAGCACCATCCGCTTACGCCGATGGCCGACTCCAACCTGGTCCGGTTGCTGGGCAGGCAGGTCCGGGATTCGCAAACGGTGGCCCTTGTCGACTATGCGACTGTGGACCGGGGACCGCAGGCCGTATGTGACCGCTTGCAGGAGCTTGCCGGGCGGAAATGCCGCCACGTGGTGGTGGACGCGTTGACGAACCGGCACCTGGTCTCCATCGGGGAGGCCTGCGCCGGTCTGAGGCTGGTAACCGGAGGCTCCGGGGTGGCAATGGGGCTGCCGGCGAATTTTCGCCGGGCAGGCCTATTGGCGGATTCGACCGGCCCGGCATCGCTGCCGAAACTGACGGGCGGCACGGCGATTCTGGCCGGGAGCTGTTCGGCCGCCACCCAGCGCCAGGTCGGGCGGATGTCGGCCGTCGGCCCGTCCGTATGTATCGATCCGCGCGAGCTGGCCACTGGGAAACTGATCATCGCGGACACCGCCCGATGGGCGTCGAGCCGGGCCGGGGAGGGCAGCGTTCTGATTTACTCCACGGCGGAACCCGAACAGGTGGCCGCCGTGCAGGCGCAGCTGGGGCGCGAGGCCGCGGGGCGTCTCGTCGAGCAGGCCATGGCCGAGCTGGCGCTGCGGCTGCGGCAGGCGGGGGTGCGCAATTTCATCGTCGCCGGCGGCGAGACGTCCGGGGCGGTGATGGCCGCCCTTCAGGTCCGCTCGCTATGCATCGGTCCTGAAATCGCACCGGGCGTGCCCTGGACGGTCACGGAAGACGAACCGCAGCTCTGTCTGGCGTTGAAATCGGGCAATTTCGGCGATGATGACTTCTTTGTGAAAGCCTTGGCGATGCTGCCGTGAAGCATCCAGACGGAGCTTTCGGACGCATCTGAACCACAATAAAGCTCTTTCCATGATTCGTTCCAGGTGTTAATGAGGGATGCATCGTTGACGCCGGCGCCCCGCACCCTCCGAAGCGGGTGTCGGTGCCGGATCAGGTCCGGCATAACAGTCCTATTTCGAGACGATAAATAAAAGGAAACCCATGAAGGTCACCGTTGAATGTTTAGGCCTGCCGACGCTCTCGGCGGTCATCGGCAAGAAGACAGACCTTCAGATCGGGAACGGGGCGAGCCTTTCGGACTTGGTGCACCAGATCACCGGCCTTTTCGGTTCCAAGGCCCGTGAGGTGCTTCTCGACGGGGAAGGGCAGCTGGACCTGACCATTCAGGTGATGGTGAACGACGAGGGTTTCCTGGCCCGCGAGGACCTGCCCAAACGCGAGCTCAGGGATGGCGACCGCATCCGGTTCATGCTGCTGGTCGGCGGAGGATAAAGCGTTTTGAAACTGTGCAGGCAAATAGACTGAAGCCTGAAGGCTTCCAGAGACAAACGATGCGGAGGCGGAACGTTGGGCATTTTTTACAGCCTACGGCCTTCTGTCTATCCACCTTTTCTCCAACCAGATTTCTTTATCGATGAGGGCTGTTATGCTTAAACGAATCGAAGTGTTCAAGAACGGCAAGTTCAACGAGTTGGCTATGGCTCGGATGCTGGTGCACGACTCCCCTTATTTCCGGGTGCTGAACTTCAATTTCAAGGCCGGTCAGGAACTGCCGATTCACTCGCACGACACGGACGGCCAGCTCAGCATCGTTGTGCTGGAAGGCAAGGGGCTCTTCCTCGGGAGAGATGGACAGACCTTGCCGGCCGGCACCGGCGATGTGCTGATCTCGGACATCAGCGAGCCGCATGGGGTGCGGGCTGAAACGGATATGCGGGTTCTGGTAACTATTGCGCCGCCCCTGTGAAGGTGCTAAAAGACGCCCTTACGCTAAATGCTCACCCACCCGAAGGAGGAAGATTATGGGAATCAACCGGATACTGTGGCCGACGGATTTTTCCGAAAATGCCGGCAAGGCGCTGCCACTGGTTACAGAGTTGGCGCAAAAATTCGGAGCGGAAATCCACATTCTTTACGTGATGAAAGACTACCCCGCCTTCGGCGCCTCCTATGGACAATTCGACCCGGAAGAGTTGAAGAAGATGCAGGAGTGGGAGAAGCAGACGGCGGAATCCCGCCTGAACGAGATCTGCGACAAATTCCTGAACGAATGCCCGCTCTATATCCGACACATCGCCGTCGGGGAACCGGCCAAGGAGATCCTCAAAATCATCAGCCAGCAAAAAATCGACATCGTCGTGATGGCCAACCGCGGCAGCGAGGGGCACTTCAACTTCGGCAGTGTGGCCGAGCGGGTGCTGAAGTGCACGACGGCCCCGGTCGTCATGATCCCTGTTTGAAGACTCTTGAAAAGCTTCGCATCAGACCGTGATACTGCGTTGCGCGCCCTTCGGAAATGCTTACATACCGGCGACGTATGTTCCGCTTCCCGAAAGGCGCGCGCCTTGTCTGACGACCTGCCGCTCGCTTTTCAAAAGCCTTCGAGATGCTTCGTAAAAAAAAAATTAAGAAAAATTTAAGGGACGCTCTCACTTTCTAATCTTTATCATCAGAAAAATTTAAGGGACGCTCTCACTTTCTAATCTTTATCATCAAGTCAAAGAATAGCCAAGCTTCTTTGCCAACATCTTTCCTCTTGCCACTGATTTGCTGATAGAATTCACTGAAATATTGAGCCGGGCGGAAAGGCTGGTCATGCTGATCCGCAGTTCCCCGGCAGCCCAACAGCAAAGAAGACTGCGGGCACACACAGTTCTTCGGCTTTTTCCCGCGCCCAAAACCTCTTCGCGGCTCATACCGAGCACTTCGCCGACGCGCTGAAGGACTTTCTCAAAGTCAAAACCTTTGGCCTGCAAGCTATATTTGTCCTGGAGGGCTTCCTGCGCATGGGCCAATACCTCCTCAACGAAATCTCCGTCGCCCAGAATGCGTTCGTCGCCCTTGGCATAGGGCTTTTCTCGGCGATGCTCCTTCACACCAGACCAACCGCCCGCGCTCCGTATAAGCCCTCCGCCGATGAGGTCGGCTCGTTGGCCAAGGGGAACCCCTTTCTCCACAAATTGCCGGTACCGTCTTCTCGCCGGGGAAACTCTCTTTCCGAATCGGCGCAAAATATAGTCCCTATCCTGCCATTCATTCTCATGCCTGCCCATCAGAACGCCATGCCCGCAAAAGGGGTATGTTTCGAGTTGATCCAGGTCCGAAGCGATTTTCGCCCTTAAGGGATTCAGATGAATGTAGCGCACCAGTTCGAGAAGATAGCGATCCTCCTGGCATAAAATAGATTTGTAGCGGTTCTGGAAAAGGTGGCCGGATCTTTCGTGGCGCAGGTTATGGCTCACGGCATAGCCGGTCAGAAGCCTTCGCATCAGGGTTGAAATCGGAACGGTTCCGGTTCGGAGCAAGAGGTGAAAATGATTGTCGAGCAGCGCCCAGGCATAGCACTGGATTGCGGAATCTTTCAAAAGTCCGCCTAGACGCACGATGAAGTTCTTTTTGTCCTCATCGTCCCGGAATATCTTCTCGCGGTTGATTCCGCGTGTGATCACATGGTGGAGCGCGCCAGGTGCGTCAATTCGTGATTTGCGTGGCATACTTTCTATATATCATAAAAATGATGGTCGTATCAATCTTAAGGTGAAATAATGAGAGCGTCCCCTATTTTGTTAAGAGATCCAATTTCTATTAGATCGTTGCCAAGAAGTCGGCGGGTGTCAGCGTTTGTACGATTGCGGCGCCGCGTTCGAGCTGCTCGCGATCAAGTGTTATCAGCTCGGCAGCGAACAAGGCGGCCGAAGCCAGATAAACAGCATCTGCTCCGCGCAACCGATGCTGCGCTCCGATCGCGGCCGACTGACGGGCCAATCCCTCATCCAGCGCAACCATAACAGTATTGGGCAATTGGCCGACAGCCAGAGCATATTGCTGTGCCAGCCCGGGATCGCTTCCAGTTCTGCTCAATGCGGCAGCCACTTCGGCCATAACCAGCGTCGGCAGAAATAGGCGCGTTCGCTTGTTGCGTACCCACGCCAGGAAAGCTGTACTCTCTGCATGGCCAATCTCGCTTGGGCGCGCGGCACTCACGAAAACACTCGAGTCGATCGTAAGCAGGCGCATGTCAGCGCCTCATCCGCTCAAGTTCTGCTACTGCGGATCGGGTTTTCTTGCCTGGCTCCTTGGACAACTGGGTCACAAGTGCCTGCCAGGCCTCCCAAGCGCTATCCAGGTTTGGCTGGACTAGCAAGCGCTCACCCGCGTCAACCGGCACAATCAGAGCCTCAATGGCCCCGCGCTTGGTCACTGCGTAGGTGACGCGGCGGCGCTTCACATCTTCGATAATCGCAGACGCCTTGGCCTTTAATTCGCGAATCCCGATCGACGGTCTGCCTAAATCGGCCTTGGCGCGACGCGTTCTCTTAGCGCGTGGCGTATGAGCTGTATGCATTGTGGTCACCTCTATTGTTTATGAAACCACACAACAGGGCGTTCTGTCAAGGAGCTCTCAGAGATTTCGAGCTCCCATTTCCTACCCCCCGGCCAGCATGAAGGTCAGATGAATTTCGTCACCGTCTCTGACCGTCTTTTTCAGCTCATCGGGATAAGCGCTTTCATGATTGACGTAGATTTCGATGATGTTCCGCAATTTGCCCTTCTGATCGAAGAGCGCCTCCTTCATGCCCGGGTATTGCTTCACCAGGTGCTCCAGGCACTCTCCCACGCAATTGCCTTCAGCCTGGACCACATCTTTCCCACCCGTGGCTACGCGATGGGTCTTGTGAATGTGCACGTGAACGCCCATGGATCATTCCTTTTCTGAGGAATCCGAGCAGTGGTCGCAGCCCGGATTTCTTTGAATCCTGA
>CAZEKN010000159.1:0-6051 GCA_964512755.1 uncultured Desulfatibacillum sp.
TGGCCTCCGAGCGCGAGATCGACATCACGCGGGCGGTGGCCATGCAGCGGATGCTCAGCCCGCTGAGGAGTTTCTTCGCGCAGCTGGGTTAGCCCGTTTGCCGAACGACATGCGCAGGGGGGAGGGGATCGATTTCCTCCCCCCTGCTGTTTTCATCTAAAAATGCACAGCGATAAACCTACCGGTCGAGGAATTCGATGGCGAGCATGAATCCACCTACTGACTACACCCCCGAAGCGGTGCGGCAGGCAGCCGAGGGCGTCATCGCTTCGAGACCCGCCTATCGAGACCTGATTACATTCTACGCGAACATCTTCGCGGCTCAGGAGGAAGTCCGGCCCTGGCTCCGCTTGGAACACATCCAGTTGCCCGAAGAGCTGATCCGCGTCAAACGCCGTGAACACCTGCCTCTGATCATGACCTCGGACATGGTTTTCGACCTTCAGGCTTCTAAAAACCTTTTGAGCGAGCTATGCCGTATTGCGATCGACTGCGGATCAGAGCTGTCCGGGGCGGCCCGGACGCTGTCCGTCCGGCTCGAAAAAGCAACGGCCCTCTTGGGGCCGTTTTTAAAAGCGCAGGAATCGGTCGTCATCGCCGGCGCGGAAGAGATGGGGATAGAGCCGAAAGCCGTGGCCTTTTTCCTCTACCACAGCCTGCGGCCTTCCCTGTGCGGCTGCGCCGCCCAGCTGGCCGAGCATCTCGATCCCTCACCTTCCGGGGAGCAGGGATACTGCCCGGTGTGCGGCAGCCTGCCGGCGATCGCCTGGCTGGAAGGCGAGGGGCAGCGCCACCTGTTTTGCAGCTTCTGCTGGCACAAGTGGCCCCTGAACCGGGCCTTCTGCCCCTTCTGCGGCAGCCGGGACCAACAGGGCCTGTTGTATCTCTACAGCGACGAAGAAAAAGAATACCGCGTGGACGCCTGCGGATCCTGCCGCAACTACATCAAGACGGTGGACACCCGCGTGCTCAGCCGCCGCGCCTACCCTCCCCTGGAGCAGGTCGCCAGCCTGCACCTCGATCTAAAGGCAGCCGAAGCAGGATACACGGCGGCCTTGCCATCTGCTTCGCCAGCTTGATCTGCTGTTTTGTTCTTGTTGATGGTCACAGTCCTTTTCAATATGCGAACGAGTAGATGAAGCTTTGCAGCTGATTGCGCTGATCCGCCGTCATCCGATCGAACGCCAGCACCCGCGTCCGTACCGGCGTATCCTTCTTGCCGTCGGCCGCTCGGTCCGAGACCATCTTGACCGGAAGCCGTTCCAGGCAGACCGGTCGAACAAAGTCAGCAGCGAGGATATCGAGCTCACCGGTTTCGCCAGGTTGTGCGCTGTCGATGGAATCATAAATGATCTCAACGCTCTCAGTGCTAATGCGGGTGACTTTCCCCGGCCTTGAAGGGCCGGGTTTCATAATTGCAACCGGGTGGCCGATGACGGCCAAGCGCTTGTAGCGCCGGCGCTCCAGGGTTTTCGAAAAGATCTTCATGGCGCACTCCTTATCCGGCGACTACTTGGCTGCCTGCATGGAGGTTTCGAGACTGAAACGCTGCCGCAAGTACTGTTGCACCGCCTGGGGCTGCATGCTGACCTTTTTGGCGACCATCTCCTGCACCAGGGCGTCCCGGTTGCGGGACAGAAAAATTGTTTTCAAGGCCGCTTGTTCTCCGTAGACCTGCAAATTTTTGGAACGGGAGCTTATGAGCGTCACCTTGCAGCTGTAATGGTCGATCTCCTCGGTGATGCACTTGAGGTAGTAGCTCTTCTGCTGATCGGCGGGAGATTCATCGCCGGAGGCCGGAATGGCCCCAATCGTTGATGCCAAGCAGCCGATAATGATGATGATGGTAAACAGCCTGGTTTTCATTGCTTGCCCCCTTTCGTTTTCAAGGTCGACTGGGTTTCGGCCGCCTGCCGGTCATTCTGCCGACCGGCGAGGGAAGCCGCTGAGTTGGCCTCAATTAAATCACACGGGCGGAGGGATACAATCCAACGAAACTTCTAAAAAACTACTAGAAGCCGGGTCGGAACCGCTAGTGTCGAACACTGGATGAGAGGTCGTGTGAGACGAATCCCCGCTTTCGCCTTCAGCATGTGCGGGCGTCAAGAACTGCGAGAGGGCTCAGCGCAGTGCGAGCAGATGGGTTCGGAGGCCGGTCTTCTGGTTGGTCAGGCCGAATTTGCGGCGCAGGTTGTTGCGGTGGACCTCGATGGCTTTGGGTGTCACGTTCAGGACGTCGGCGATTTCCTTGGTGCGCTTGCCCTGCACGATGAAATTGGCGACATCGATTTCCGTGGAGGTCAGACGCGGGAATTCCGCGGCCAGACTGTGGGGGTAAGGAGCGAATACGGAACCGAGGCTTTCTTCGAGCAGGCGCAGGTGGTCGACGGCAGCCTTGTCTTTGATTTTCTCCTTGGCCCGCTGCAAGCACGGCATGGCGACTTTGTTGAGGTTGTCCCTGAGCGTCTCTTCGCAGGCGGCGCGGTGTTCCTCCATCTTCTTCATGAGGACATTCAAGGCCGTGTTGGCCTCCTCGAGGCTCTGGTTTTTCTGCTTCAGTTCGTTTTCCTTGGCTTCAAGCTCGGCCTGGTATCGCTTGCGTTCGGTGATGTCACGCGCGATCCCCATGAAACCCGCGGGGTTGCCGTAGATGTCCCGCTTGAGAGTCACCGAGACCTCTACGAAGCGCCGTGAGCCGTCCTTGCGGATGCACTCCCAGTCGAAGGCATGGGCCGGCACCCCGGTCAGGTAGACTTGGTGGAAGACTCTGAAAACCTTTTGGTTGTTGAATTCATCGACGATCCGGCGGTTGTTCAGGCCGAGCATCTCCTCTCGGGAGTAGCCGGTGATGCGCAGCAGGCCCTCGTTGAAAAAGGTATAGTTGCCGTCCAGGTCGACCTCGTAATAGCCGTCCTGAATGTTCTCGATGATGGTGCGATAGCGCTCTTCGCTCTCTCTGAGAGTTCGCTCGGCAAGCTTGCGCTCGGTAATGTCGCGCGCAATACCCATGAAGCCGGTCGGCCGGCCTTTCACGTCGCGTTTCAGGGTCACCGAGACCTCTACGAAGCGCCGTGAGCCGTCCTTGCGAATGCATTCCCAGTCGAAGGCATGGGCGGGCACGCCGGTGAGAAAGACCTGGTTGAACGCCTTGAATACTTTTCGGTTGTTGAGTTCGTCGACGATCCGGCGGTTGTTCATGCCGAGCATCTCCTCCCGGGAATAGCCGGTGATGCGCAGCAGGCCCTCGTTGAAAAAGGTATAGTTGCCGTCCAGATCGACCTCGTAGTACCCATCCTGGATATTGTCCAGGATCATGGAACATCTTTCCTCGCTGACCTTCAAGGCCATGTTGGCTTCGGTGCCGGGTGGAGTCGACGGGAACTTACTCGATGGCTTACGTGGGAGATGCGATGCTTTGGCCATGTTCTTCCACTTTCGAAAGGGGTTTCGACGGCGAAGAGAACCTGACGGTGGCGGCGCTGGCAAGAAGAGATAAGTGAATAGATGCTACCTTGGATCGGACAGCGTGTCGCTCTGAATGAATCGCCGGCACAGCCGCCTCGGGGTGGCGCAGCAGCGCCACCCCTGTACAATCGCAGCAGGATCAGGGAGGTGCTAACTCGGCCTGCCCTACGCCCGGAACAATAACAAATGTTAACAACAGCTCAAACCTGATTTTTCCCTATGTTTTCCCTTAAATTATCTGCGGGATCCTGCATTTTTAAGAGATAACTGGTCAGGACGATTCGTTTGTGGGTCAAGCCAAGTTTTTTTCGGATCCGCCAGCGGTGGGTTTCAGCCGTCTTATACGAAATGTTCAGCGCGGTGGCTATTTGGGTTGTGTTTTTCCCCAGCCTGGCCAGGTTGGCGACCTCCAGTTCCATCCTCGTCAGGTCGATCGAGTCCGACAAGAGCCTTTCAGAAAACGGTGACATGACCTCCCTGAGGTTGGATCTCAAGATGTCCACCAGAAACCGCTGCCGGTCGCTCAAATGGCTCTCGGCGAGGTCATCCAGATAAGGCGCTACCAGCCGCCTGAGATTGAACAGGATTCTTTTCTGGATAAGGGTTTTGTCTTGCTCGAGTTTACGCAGCAGAACCTCCAGGGCCGTATTCATCTCCTGCAGGCGAAGGGTTTTCTCCCTGAGCTGCTGCTCGCGGTGGCGCAGGGCTTTTTCGGTAGTTTTCACAGCGCTGATGTCGGTGACGACGGCAAAGCTTCCCTGGAATCGACCGTCGGCGTCAAACGTCGCTCTGGGCGACACAATGGTTGCAATGCTTCTGCCATCCTTGGTGGTGAAATGGATTTCATAAGGCGTTTCAATGCCTGTCTGGCGCATGGCCAACTGCTTTTTGTAAAAACGACGGTTACTCTTGTCCATGAAGTCACTGACTTTTTTCCCCACCATTTCGCTGCGGGCATAGCCCAGCATATCGAGTAGCTTAACGTTGACATAGGTAAACCGGCCTTCAGCATCCACGATTCCGAAACCCTCGTTTAAGGTTTCCACCAGGGATCGGAACTGATTCTCGCTCTGCGCCAGTTCGGCTTGGATTTGTTTGCGTATGTTGATCTCTTGCTGCAGGCTGATCTGTTTTTCCTCGATTTCCAGGACGGTTCTCTTGACTTTCTTCTCCAGTCCATCGCGGGCCTTACGAATATCTTCTTCGATCTTCTTCCGACCGGTGACATCTCGATCGATCCCCCTGAACCCGCGGAATTCACCCTTTTCGTCGAAAATCGGCACGCCGCTGGTTTCCAGGACCACCTGGCGGCCGCACTTGTGCCGATTGATGTTTTCCAGACGTGAAAACGGCCTACGTGCGGCAGCGAATTCGCGGAATACCCGGGCCAGTCGTTTCGCCTCATCAGGCGGCATGAAATCAAACGGCGTTCTACCGACGATTTCCTTGGGCGAGTAGCCGATGATGTCTTCGGCTTTCCGGTTGCTATAGGTATATCTTCCGTCCGGGTCCACCTCCCATATCCAGTCGCTTGTGACTTCCACCAAGCTTCGATATCGCTGATTGCCTTGGTGATAGCCGGATGCGGAGCGCTTCGCTGCGAGGATGTCGTTGGTGTACCCTCGGCCCTGGAGATTATTCCCTTGCATGCGGCAGGCCCTCCTTTAAAACGTTCGTCCAGGAATTCTTCAGCCCGTGAAACCACCCTTTCGCAGCGAACGATTGAAAATCTCAGATAGAGGCGTGCGGCAACTGCGCTAATGACCAGCGGAACCTGACCTGAAATTGCTTTTAAGGAGACCGCGTGAGAAAGAAATCGAGAAGCAGAAAGATAGATGCCATTAGAACGTGTCGGAAGTCGGATCGAATTATCAATATCTACCATAAAACAAGCCGGAGGTTCAAGCGCGCTGATCGACGAAAGATCATCCGAGACTGCTTCTCGCGTATGACCGAACGGCCGCGACATTGAAGACTGGCTCAAGGTTTGGAAGGAATCTGGAAGACGTGGTGAGCAAAAAACAGAGCTGAACAGTTGGATATGATTCGAAAGCTTTCCTTGACAACCTCTGTGAGGTAAAATAACGTCATCAGTATAATCAAATCCTGCATTTTCTACTTCAAGATCGGAGAGGGAGCTGATGAAATCACCTTCTAACAACATTAGACTCAATCAGTGGGTTCAGGAATGCACGGCCTTGTGCCAACCCGACAGCGTCTATTGGTGTGACGGTTCCATCACAGAGTACAACCGCCTCATGAGTCAGATGGTCGCCAGTGGTGCCACGATCCCCGTGAAGACGCGCCCCAACAGTTTTCTGTTCCGCTCGGACCCCAGCGATGTGGCTCGGGTGGAGGACCGCACTTACATCAGCACGCCATCCAAGATCGAAGCCGGCCCCACGAACAACTGGATCGATCCCGTCGAGCTTAAGAAAACCATGGCGGGTTTTTACAAGGGCTGCATGCGGGGCCGCACGCTTTATGTCATCCCCTTCTCGATGGGTCCGGTCGGCTCGCCGCTGGCGAAAATCGGCATCGAGATCACCGACAGCCCTTACGTGGTCTGCAACATGCACATCATGA
>CAZEKN010000160.1:0-6030 GCA_964512755.1 uncultured Desulfatibacillum sp.
AAAACCACCGATGTCATGAAGACCCTCATGCGGGTCGCGATGGGCGAAGAGCCGGCGGATCTGGTGGTGCGGAACGCCGATCTCGTCAACGTTTATACCGGTGAAATCCAGAAACGCATGGGAGTGGCCGTGAAAGGACCCTGGATCGCCCGCGTCGCCGCCGAAGTCGGGGATACGGCCGGTCCGGCCACCCGCGTGCTCGACGCTTCCGGCAAAGCCCTCGTGCCCGGGATGATCGACGGGCATACCCATCTGGCCTGGATTTGCACCGCCGCCGCCTTCATTCCCTACGCGGCCGCCGCCGGGGTGACCACCGTCGTCACCGAAACCCTCGAGCCGTTTCCGATGGCCGGAATAGCCGGCGTTCACGACTTCCTCGATTCGTTCCAGAGCCAGCCGATCCGCATCCTGGCGACCGCACCCGCCATGGTGTCCATCAGCTCGGCCGCGAAGGGTATTTCAAACGAAGACATTGAGCGCCTGATGGAGAGAGACGACGTTCTCGGCCTGGGGGAGGCATACTGGCAGGCCGTGCTGCAGGAACCCGAGACCTATCTGCCGGCTTTTGCTCAAACCCACCGGTTCGGCAAGGTCATAGAGGGCCACACCGCCGGCGCCAGCGGCAAAAAGCTCGCCGCCTACGTCGCCGCCGGAGCGACCTCCTGCCATGAGCCCATCGACGCCGAGCAGGTGCTCTCACGCCTTCGCCTGGGGGTGCACGTGATGGCGCGCGAAGGCAGCATCCGGCGCGATCTGGAAGCCATATCCCGGATCCGGGCGGCCGGCGTTGATCTGCGGCGGCTGATTCTGGCCAGCGACGGCGTTTCGCCCCAGGACCTGGTTCGGGGAAAATACATGGACTTCGTGGTCCGCAAGGCCGTGGCCTGCGGCTTCACGCCCGTCGAAGCCATCCAAATGGCGACGCTGAACGTTGCCGAACACTTCCGTTTGGACGGCATTCTGGGCGGCATCGCGCCCGGCCGGTTGGCGGATATGGTGCTGATCCCGGATCTGGCTGAGTTCAGGCCCGAAACGGTCGTGTGCAGCGGGGAAATCGTCTGGGAGTCCGGCCGGCTTATCAAGGCGCCGCGGCGGCATGCCTTTTCCGCAGAGAGCCTGAACACGGTCCGCCTGCCCCGCCGTCTGGATCCTTCCGATTTCAGCATCAAGGCACCGTCGGGCGCCGCTTTCGCCCGGGTGCGGGTCGTCGAGATGCTCACCGATCTGGTCACGGCCGAACGCCATCTCGCTCTGCCGCTTTCGAACGGCGAATTGAAGCCGGATGCGTCCGATGGATTATGCAAGATCGCCGCGGTGGACCGTGCCCATAGCCCAGGAAAGCTCTTCACCGGTCTGATCAAAGGCTTCGGGCTCACCAGCGGCGCCGCGGCCTGCAGCGCGGCATGGGATACATCGGACATCGTGGTGGTCGGGGCCGATGAAGCGGACATGGCCTGCGCCGTCAACCGCATCGCCGATCTGCAAGGCGGAGCCGTGCTATGTGAGGGCGGCCGGGTCCTGGCTGAAATCGCTATGCCCATCTTCGGAATCGCCAGCGACCTGCCGGTCGCAACGCTCGCCGCTCAACTGGAAGAGTTCAAGCACGCGATCAGAAAGCTGGGGGTCGTGTTTCCCGATCCGCTGCTGTCGCTGATCACCCTGACCGGCGCGGCCATTCCCTACCTGCGGATCTGCGAGGAAGGCCTCGTGAATCTTAAAGACGGCAGGACCGTAGGCCTCTTCGTATCCGAATAGCCGTCCATCTCGCATGGCCGAAATGGCAAAGCGCAGGGCGTCGGTTCGACCGGCCACGGCTTTTTCCGTCATGTTTCTGTTTCCCGCGCAGCAGCCCGGACACTTCGCCCTCACCCCATGGCCGCCTTCCGTCTCAAGCGGGAAAAAATCACGCGCCTCAGCATTCCCCCCAGACAAATAAGGCCCGTGCTCTATGGACAACCAGCTTAATTTGCTGGAAAAATATCCAAAACGGCCGACATGCGGATTCCCGCCAGTCGGCGCGATCCGGTATTATTGACGTCGATGCATGCCGCGCGAAAGGAGGCTTGCCATGATCGAAACCCATAACGATGTCATTCGTGAAAAGCATTTGCCAAAGGTCGGCGACACGGTGCGCAGCAGAAAATACGGCACGCCTTGGCGTGTCATTGAAAAGCGGGAAGTCTGGCTCAATGCCAGCGATGATCCGCCGACGGGGGAGTATCGTGCGATCCCGGCCATCTATCTCTGCTACTGGCGCGTTCACGAAGGCCGGCAGCCCGGAATCGGCAAGATGCTCGGCTACGCCTACTCGCTGCACGACAACACCTTTGAGGCCAACTGGGAACGAGTCAATTAGGGAGGTGCTGTCATGAAAAAGAGGGAACTCGAATGCATCCGCAAGATGCTGAAGGGCCAGCTTGAGGAATTGACGCAGAAATCCGATGAAGCCATTGCGAGATTGTTGAATTCAACCGTTCAGTCCGCTGACCCCCTGGACCGGACCGCCCAGCAGTTGGAGCGGGACTTTATGCTTCACATGCTGGATCGCGAGAACAAGTTGATCATGAAAATCAAGAAAGCCTTGCGGAAAATCGAGGACCAATCTTTCGGGATTTGTGAAATTTGCGGTGAGGAAATCGATATCGAGCGGCTCAAATCGCGACCCGTTACCGAACTCTGCATCGGATGTAAAACTCATCAAGAAAGGCTTGAAAAGCTGAGCTGCGAATGAACCCGGCCGCCCCCGCCGGCTGGCCGAAAACGGCGTCAGGGCTGATTGGTCATGACATGCACGCTTGCTGACCCATTGTCGGCGGCCGCCAGGTCCAAAAAACCATCGCCGCCGAAATCGCCTGCCGCCAGTGCATGGACTCCTATTTGGCCGGCAATCCCGCTCCGAGCAGAAAAAGTACCGGTGCCGTCGTTTCTCAGAACGGCGATGCTGTTGGAGCCGAAATTGGCAACCGCCAGATCCAGGTCCCCATCTCCGTCCCAATCCCCGGCAATCAGCGCCGCGACACCCGTCTGGCTGTCGATGGTCTGCAGCAGCGAGAACGCACCGGAGCCGTCATTCCTTAACACCGCCACCGTGTTGGCCCCGGAATTCCCGACGGCCAGATCCAGGTCTCCGTCCCCGTCCCAGTCCCCCGCGCTGAGCGTCCTGGCGCCGACCATCCCGGGCACCGTATCCCGGATCGCGAAACCACCGGCGCCGTCATTTTGAAGAATCGCCACGGCGTTGCTGCTGAAATTCGCTGTGGCCAGATCGAGGTCGCCGTCACCATCCAAATCCCCGGAAACCAGTGCACTGGCCCCTTCCATGCCGGACAGCGTTCCGGCAACCGTAAAAAAACCGGCGCCGTCGTTCTTGAGGACGGCAACCAGGTTGGAGCCAAAATTGGCCAGAGCCACATCCATGAATCCGTCGCCGTCCCAATCCCCGGCGCTCAACGCCCGCACCCCCTCCTGGCTGTCGACCGTGCCGGCCGCCGCAAAGGCACCTGCGCCGAGGTTTCTCAAGACGGCCAGGCTGTTCGAGCCGGAGTTCGCCACGGATAGGTCCAGGTTTCCGTCCCCATCCCAGTCCCCGGCCGCGATGGCCGTGGCGCCGACCTGCCCGACCATCGTGCCGGTGACTGAAAAGTTCCCGCTTCCGTCGTTTGTGAGCACCATGACCGCGTCTGCGCCGAAATCGGCTATCGCCAGGTCCAGGTCGCCATCCCCATCCCAATCCCCGGCCACTGCAGCGGCCGGGTTGGCCATACCGCCGATCGTTTGATCATCGATGAAAACGCCGGTTCCGCCTCCCGTCTCCACCACAAAACGATACACGTAAGGTTGATCCAATCCAACGCCGTCGCTCGAACTCAGGGCCTGCGTCAGGACCACCTCGATCCCCTCGCCCGGTCTAAAGTTGCTGTCTGGCCCGAAGCTCAGGATCGGTGTGCCTTCTCCGGAATAGGTGCCGGACAGCTTTCCCGACATGGACCCATACACCGCAAAGCCGCCCACTGCCGCCGGGTTCATGTTCCGGTCGAATGTCGCCGAAACGACGGCCGCCGCGCTGGCAGCGCTTTCGTCAGGCTGGGGTGACACGCTGACCACCACCGGTGGTTCCGCCGGATTTGAAGTCGACTCATCCCCCGCTCCGCCGCATGCCAAGATTCCAACGGCGCAACATACGGCCCACAGCTCTCCCCATCGGACTTTTTTCATGCGGCACCTCCTTGGTTCACTCGTTTTCGAATTTTAGGATAACGATTGCGGCCATGGCAAGCAAAATTACCTCATCGCCGCTGCAAAGAGAGCCTTCTCCAAGGCATGTTCGGAGGCATGGGCAGCCATCGCACCACCCGATTCAACCCGGCCGGGATCCGGCACGACCGCCATCCGCTTTCAGGCTGCGCTCATCGGAGCCCCAAACCGCGTAATACAACGTTCCCAGCACGCCGAAGCCAAACGCCCCGATAAAATTCGCCTGCGGGCTGGCCTCCCAGAGAAAGGCGCCGCCGAAGGCCGCGACCGACACGACGATGTCCCGAATCAGGTAATACAGCCCGAACATCCCCGCCTTGTGGGCTTCCGGAGAAAGCTCGACGATGAGGGCCTTGCGGGTCGGCTCGCCGAACTCCTTGAGACCCCGCACGACGAAAGCCGGGATCAGCCACTCCAGGCTCTGGCAGAACATCAGCAGCAGCGGAAAGCAGGTGAAGAGGACAAACGTGATGAAAACGAACGGCTTCTTGCCGCCGCGGTCGGCCAGCCAGGCCACCGGGATGTAAATGAGCACGGCGGTGGCCATTTCGATGGTGGTGAGCATGCCGAACTGCACCGCGCTGACCGGCCGCGCAATCACTTTCATGCACCAGACAACGACGAAGGCATGCGTGATCTGCTCACAGAAACGGATGAGGATATCCGAGATCAGGAGATTTTTCAGCGCCGGACTCATCATGCGATAGAGTGCCCGCGGGGTGGCGGCGGCGGGCCTCTCTCCCGCCGGTTCATCAAGCAGCCTCTGCTGCAGCGCGATCGCCAAAACCGCAAAGGCCAGGGCGAAGCCGAACGCCCAGCGCACCCCGTCCCGCTCACCCCAAGCGGCAATGCAAAAGCCGCCTAGAACCGGCCCCAATGCCATGGGAATCCGGTTCACCAACGAATGCATGCTCACACCCATGGTGCGCTTGCCGGCCGGAAGCACGCGCGAGATGAGCCCCATGGTGGCAGGCAGGGAAATCGACGACCAGGAAATGAACAGCACGGATCCGCCTATCACCGCCTGCCAGGCTGGAAAGAGGATGACGACGAGAAACCCGGCCATGGCGATGAGATTGAACACCAGCAAGGCGCGCTTGATGCCGATCCGGTCGGACAAATAACCCCCGGGAAAGGAGTAGAGCGCGGACAGGAGGTTGTCCAGCCCGATCAGGAGGCCGATGGCGACGGCTCCGCCGCCCAAGGCCATCAGATACACCGGCAGGAACCGCTCGGACATGCGCTCGCCCATGCCGACAAGCACCACCATGCCCAGCACGCCGATGGTGCTGCGCCGCAGGCCGAGAAAATGTAGCATTCGGCGAGGCAGGGTCGTTGGCGGGTGCGCAACCATTGAATTCGAGCCGGCTTGAGGCCGGCCGTCCCGGTGGAGATCCATGGCCGGTCAGTTCAGAAATTTTTCCTTGGCCACTTCCAGCCGGCACCAGGCATACAGCGCGTCGTAGACCTCGAACTGGCGTTCGAGGTTCTGAAGATCATCGGGGTAGCGCAGGCTGTAGCCCACGGCGATGGCCTCCAGCCCGGCCGCCAGCGGATCGCGGTCCAGCCGATCGGTATCGGCGGCGTTGACGATCCGGGCCATTCGCAGCAGCGCCCGGTCGGTCAGGCTGTAATTGCGGATGATGGCATCGAACGTGCACCGGTCGCCGTCATGGTTCAATCCGGCCCCCGGCGTGTCGAAGGGAATCGCTCCCTCCCGTTCGGCCACGGCCATGACTTCGCTCTTGGGCACGAACAGAAACTGGGCGTCCGAAT
>CAZEKN010000161.1:0-6014 GCA_964512755.1 uncultured Desulfatibacillum sp.
CGGCAAGACCATGAGCCGCGAGGTGTTTCTATCCCTCTGCGAGATGACGGGTTTCGATCTCGGCACGTTCGCGAACAACCTCCAGATCCTGATCGATTATGCCGGCCCGCGCCAGGCGATCACGGTCGAAGACGTGGAAGCCGCCCTCACGCGCACCAAAAAAGACCCGTTGTACGAGCTGACCAACGCCGTGACGGACCGCAACTGGGACCGCTCCCTGTTCTTCCTGGATGCATTGTTGGCCGGTGAAATCCACGGGCTCCAGGCGCTCGCCGCCATCACCAATCAAATCCGCAAGCTGCTGGTGGCCAAGGATTTCACCGAGAGCCCGGGCGGTGCGGCCTGGCACCCGGCCGCGAACTACCCCCAGTTTCAAAAGAGCATCATGCCGGCCGTGGTCGCGTTCGACCGCGAGCTGATCGGGCGGATCACCGCATGGGAGACGACCCTGGCCGGCGACCCGGCCGAAGGAAAAAAAAGGAAGAAATCGGACAAGGCAGCGACCGACCTGCAGCTGGCCCGCAACCCGGGCAACCCGTTTCCGGTCTATCAGACGCTGAAGAAGGCCGACCGCTTCAGCCGCACCGAGTTGCTGCGCGCGCTGGAGGCGCTCGCCGAAGCCGACGCCAGGCTCAAGTCGTCGGCCCTTAACCCGCGTCTAATCCTGGAGCGGGTCGTATGGCAGATCTGCTCGCCGAACACCTGAGAACGATATGGGATTCATCCGACAGCAGGAAGAAAAGCTGGCCGCGCGGTTTTTGCGCTGGCAGTATGAAAAGCAGAAGTTGCCGGCTCCGGCGGAAAGCGACCTGAAGCGTCTGGCGGCCGGCATTGTGGATGAAGCCCACCGCATTGGACGCGAGCGCGGCGGCAACCTTCTCGACATCATGAAAGAGCTGGTGCAGGATTTCTTCAAGAAGAAATAGCAGGAGCGCGGCGGCCGCAAGACCGGAACCCCGCCGCCCGTGATGAAAGGAGAGTCTGATGACGACGAGCTGGAAAGAAAAACTGTCCTGCGCGACCGAATGCCATCGCTGCCAGCACAAACTGGGGCCGAAGGACACGCGCATCCTTTCGGTCTACGACCATGAGCCGATCTGCATGCCCTGCAAGCGCGAGGAAGAGAAGCGGCCCGATTACGAACAGGTGTCGAAGGATGCGATCGGCACCTGCCTGGCGGACGTCGAGGTGGCCTACGGCGACCCCGGCGGGTACTGCTACCACCATTTCTATCCCTTTACGTGTTGAAACGGCCGCAGATGGCCGCGCCGCACCCTTTCATCCACCGGGTGCGGCGGCTCACGCCCGGCTAAAAGTTCCACTGCACCGGATTTTCGTCGAGCGCATCGGTCACCGTGCGACCGATGGCATCCATCTCGGCCCGATCGGCAGCCGAAAGGGCCAGCGCGGCGGCGCGGGCGTTTTCAGCGGCCTGCTCGGCGCTGCGGGCGCCGGCGATGGCGCAGACGCCGGAATGGGCGATGACCCACGCCAGGGCCAGCTGCCCCAGCGTCACGCGGTTGCGGTCGGCGATCGGCTTCAGCCGCTCCAGCGCCTCCCGCACCCGCGGGTAGATGTCCGGCTGGAAAAGGCGGTGTCCCCTGCGGTGGTCATCCTTGGCAAAAACCGGCTGAGCGCCGAACCGGCCGGCCAGAATGCCCTGGGCCATAGGCGAATAGGCCAGCACCGTGATGCCGTTGGCCGTGCAGGCGGGCAAGGCATCTTTTTCCACCTGCCGCCAGAAAAGGGAATACGGCGGCTGCAGGCTGTCGATGGTCCCGAAGCGGGCGGCCTCTTCGATCTGTGCGTGCGAGAAATTGGAAACGCCGATGGCCCGGATCTTGCCCTGGGACTTGAGGTCGTTCAGCGCCCGCATGGTCTCCTCGATCGGCACCGGCCGGCTGCCCCACGTACCGGAAGGCCAGTGGATCTGATACAGATCGATATAGTCGGTCTTGAGGTTCTTGAGGGAGCGATGGCAGGCTGCGATGACCTGCTCGTATTTGAGGTGATTGGAAAAGACCTTGGTCATATAGATCACTTGGCTGCGGATGTCGGCGGTCGCCGCCGCCAGCATGCGCTCCGAATGCCCCTTGCCGTACATCTCGGCCGTGTCGAAGGCGTTGATGCCAGCATCGAACGCAGCCCGCAGGGCCCGGCGGGTTTCCTGGTCGTCGATCTCCGCCCACATCTCCTTTCCGGCCTGCCACATGCCCATGATGATCGGGGAAAGGCGTATTTCTGATCTTCCCAGCTGCCGTCTTGCTTCCATTCCAGACTCCTTTGGCTCAATCGTTGTGGTTGGAGCACACCTTAGCGACGGTCGCAGCAAAACTCAAGGGGCCGCAGCCGGACGGACCGATTGACAGGCGCCCGGACGGGCCCTATATCTGGCCTGGCAGGTCGGCAACCGAACAAAGGACATCATCGGTGTATCTCGCACGCAAACGCTGCGGCGGCAAGACGCATTACACCATCCGGGAATCCTACCGGGACGCGGATTCCTATCTTTGCCGCGACCTTTTTGAACTGGGGGCCGAGCCGGAACGGTTCATCGTCTACCCGGGCGGCAATGCGTTCTACATCGACGCGGTCGTGGAGGACGGAATCCGGGCGCTCGGGTCGGAGCCTGCACCGGAAGACATGGAAAACCTCTTCTGGCCCTTCCTGAAATTGGACATCCGCCGGAAGATCGAGCCCTTCCGCCGCCGGGAATGCCAGTTGCGCAGCCGCCGCAGGCCGCTGGAGGCGCCGGAGCGCTTCGATGCGCACATCTTCGATAAACGCCGCATCCACTTTCTGAAGACCGGCCAGACGGATCCGCGGGTGCTGGGCCGCATCCCCGCTTCGCTGCTCCGTCCTTTCCGCAACAAGTCCCGCGACGAAATCGAACAAGGCTTCCTGGAGATGGAGTCCATTCTGCGGCCGCGCGACTTCAAGACCTACACCTACGCGATTTTCAACCTGCAGCAGTTCTTCCACCAGCGCTTCGCCAAGGACCACCCGGAGTTCCTCGACCCGGATGAAGTCGACGGCTGCTTCGTCGAAGCGATATGCCGCCTGCATCGCGACGATTCCTTTTGGGCCGGCATGGACGCCGGCGACCGCTTGAGCGATTACCTGGTGCGCTATGCCGTCATGTACTTCGACCACGATTACGCCTCCTCGTCGCTGGCGGAGGAATACCTTCGCGATTTCATCAACCGGCACCGGCACTACCGGCCGCCGCCTTCGGTCGCCGTCCGCATGGAGGAGATGGCCGCCATTTTCGGCAAGAGCCTCGAAGCGCTCAAGCAGATGAGCCGGCGGGACCTCTGGCGCCTTTACCGCTGCAGGGCTCAAGAGCTGCACCCCGACAAAGGCGGCGACCACGAGCGCTTCGTCAAGCTCAACGACGCCTACCAGCATCTGGAGCGCACCAAACACTGACCTCTCAGGAGTTCTCGCCCATGAGCACTAAAGAACTTCAGTTCGAACAGGGGCCGATCCGACCGCCCAACGAAGCCCAAAGCCTGCTGCTGCGCTTCACCCGCAACTGCCCTTGGAATCAATGCGAATTCTGCCCGGTTTACAAGGGCCGCAAATTTTCACTGCGAAGCGTCGCCGAAATCAAAGATGACATCCGGACCGCGCGCGCGATCGCCGACGAGATCACGGCCGCATCCTGGAGGATCGGCTGCGGCGGGAAGATCACCGATGCCGTCATCAGCCAGGTCTTCAGCATCGGCTCCCATGCGAACAGCTACCGGAGCGTGGCGGCCTGGATGTACTACGGGACCGGCGCCTGCTTTCTGCAGGATGCCGACAACCTGATCATGCGCACCGACGACCTGGTGGAGGTGCTGGCCTTTCTGCGGGAGACGTTTCCGGAAATTCAACGGGTCACCACCTACGCACGCTCCCGCACCGTGACCCGAAAATCGCTCGAATCCCTGAGGCGCATCCGGGCAGCCGGCCTGGACCGGGTGCACATTGGGCTTGAGACCGGCTACGATCCGCTGCTTAAGCTGATAAAGAAGGGCGTGACCGGAGCCCAGCACGTGGAGGCCGGCCGCAAACTGGTGGAAGCCGGCATGCAGGTTTCCGAATACGTCATGCCGGGCCTGGGCGGCCGTGAGATGTGGCGGGAGCATGCCGTGGAAACCGCGCGGGTGCTCAACCAGATCCATCCGCATTTCATCCGTCTGCGAAGCCTGAGAATCCCCAGCCGGGTGCCGCTGCATGCCCGCCTGAAAGACGGCTCCTTCCACATGCTGACGGACGACGAACTGGCCGAAGAAATTCGCGTGTTCATCGAGCACCTGGACGGAATCACCAGCACCGTTACGAGCGACCACATCATGAACCTGCTGGAGGAGGTCGGCGGAAAGCTGCCCGAAGACAAGCCCCAGATGCTGGCGGTGATCCAGGCCTACCAGGACCTACCGGACGAAGAACGGCTGATCTACCGCATCGGCCGCCGCGGCGGCGCCTTCCGCTCGACCCGCGACCTCGACCGCGACCCCGCCACCTGCCGCAAGATCCGGCGGATGATCGCGGAGCTACAGCGGAAGGAAGGGCCGGAAGCGGTCGAACGCATGATCACCGACATGGTCGATCAGTATATCTAGCCGGACGGCTATCACCCGCCAACGAGACCATATGAAGGAAGATCCAAACGATTCGACTCCCCCGCAATTCTCCTATGCATATCTCATCACGGCCATCTGTTTCAGTATCCAAGCCCTTGGGGTGGGAACATATATTTCCTTCGGCGTTTTCTTCAACCCGCTGATGGAGGAATTCGGCTGGTCCCGAGCCGCCATTGCCGGAGCTGCATCAGCGGCCTTTTTCAGCATGGGATTGTTTGGTGTGATGGTCGGTCGGTTGAACGACACCTTCGGGCCGCGCCGACTCATGTCGGTCGCCGCGCTGCTGTTGGGCCTGGGCTGCGTCTTGATGGGCCGGCTGACCACCCTCTGGGAACTCTATCTCTATTTCGGCATCATCTTTGGCATGGGATTTAGTGCCATCGATGTCATCGCTCTAACCACGATTGCACGCTGGTTCTCCCATCGCCGAGGCTTCATGACGGGCATCGTCAAGGTGGGTACCGGCGCCGGCCAATTCGCCATGCCGCTGGCTGCCAGCGGGCTAATCCTGCTTTACGGATGGCGGTGGACGATAGCGATCATCGGTTCGGTCGTTGCTTGCATACTTTTGCTCATGGCCCAATTGCTGCACCGCGATCCGAGCGCGTTCGGCGTGAAAACCATGCCGGAAACAGGTAAAGGCAACTTCCCCACACCGGCAACCGTAACCAGCCTTCCTTTGTCTCGAGTCTTCCGGACGGTTCAATTTTGGACCATCTGCCTGCTTAACCTTTTCCTCGTATTCGGCCTGATGGTCATCATGCTGCATATTGTCCCCCACGTCCGCGATTCAGGCATCCCCCCCATTCAGGCCGCCGGCGTCCTGTCTACCATCGGCGCGGTGAGCATGCTGGGGCGTTTCGTCAGCGGTCTGGTCATCGATAAGCGCGACAGTAAAACAGTGATGAACGTCTGTTTTCTGTTACTGCTGGGAGCTCTCGTGTGGCTGCAGTTCGCCCACCGGCTTTGGATGTTCTATTTCTTTGGCGTCGTTTACGGTCTGGCGCATGGAGGTTTCTTTACCGCCATCTCTCCTCTGGTCGCCGAATGGTTCGGCATTCATTCCCATGGCACCATCTTCGGTATCGTGGCGTGTTTCGGGACCACCGGCGGTGCCGTCGGCCCGCTGCTCGCCGGCCATCTGTTCGACCTCAGCGGCCGCTACCAGTCAACGTTCTTGATTTTAACCGCCCTGGCGCTTGTGTCTTGGGGGCTGTTGATTTCTTTGCGGCCGGCGAGAACCCGTTAAGACGAGGTCCCCAAGTTTTAGGGGGGCATTCTTCTTGTAGTGTTTGTTTGCTCATGGTTTATCCTTCTAATTTGCCCTGGCCGGTCTACGCTCCGTGAGACAATCTGGTGATTATGCGAGACGCAGCTCAGCAA
>CAZEKN010000162.1:0-5986 GCA_964512755.1 uncultured Desulfatibacillum sp.
ATACTTGGTGTTCAGGAACTGCTCGAACACGCTGCTGTGAACGAGCGTTTCCAGAATGCGCTGCTTCTCGCCCGCGTCCAGCCGGGGGGCGTTGCGGATCGGCTCCATGCGCTCGATCAGCCAGCGCCGCTCCGCCGGGTCCTGCAGGTGCATGAATTCAACGCCGATGGAGCGGCTGTATGTCTCGCGGAATCCGGCCAGAATCTCGCGCAGCGGCGCTCTCACGTTCGCCGGGCCGTCGGGGACGATGAAGGAGCGCTCCAGGTCCTCTGCGGTCAGGCCGACGGTTTCCAGGCTGAGCAGCGGATGGTCGATCGGGCAGGCTTCCAGCGGATCGAGGCAGGCGAGCAGGTGGCCGATTTCGCGGAAGCGGTAAACCAGGGAATGCACCCGTGCCTGCCGTAGAGCCAGATCCCTGTCTCCAGATTCGAATCCGTCCGGACGGCCGGCGAATCCCAGCTCGAATCCCTCGAAAAAGAAGCGCCAGTCGGGTGAAACCCCGGCCGGGTCATTCTTCCAGAGGGTGAATTGCTCTTCGATAAAAGCGCCATTCAGTGTGGCCAATGAATCCATCGCACCCCCGCCAAGATGCTTTGAGAGCAGATAACGCCTGCGTTGGAAGAAAGCTGGAACCTTCGGCTTCGAATTCGCATCGGTTCCGGCCGGGATCATCCGAGGAACATGTGCGCGAGTCGGTTTGGATAATAGAGAAAAAGAGCCGTGGGTGTCAAACCCTAAATGGCTCTTGGCATATGCCGCAACCGATTACAACTCCTTGAAATTCGTAATTGGAAATTAGACTTAAACATGATATTTTTCAGTATTATCCAAAAAAGCGGGGGAAGAAATCACCCATGACGGCAAGCCACTCCAACGACGATTCTGAAAGCCAGCAGCTGACGATTGAAACGGCCATGTTGGTGGTCACCCTGTTGGGCGAACGGGATGCCCGGCTCAAAGCGCACTGCGAACGGGTGGCCAATCGGGCCGCAACCTTCGCCGAAGCCTTCGGCCTTTTCAACGAAGACGGGCTGCAGTTCCTTTATCTGGCGGGACTGCTGCACGATACCGGCTACATTGCGGCCCCTGAAGGTCTATTTTCCAAGATCCAGCCGCTGTCGGACGAGGATCTGCTCGCCATTAAGAAGCATCCGGTGACCGGGGTCACCATTTTATCGAACTATCGGCGGTTCGAGGCGGTTCTGCCGATGATCCGGCACCATCACGAGGCATTCGACGGAAGCGGCTGGCCGGATGGCAAGAGCGGGGAGGCCATCCCGCTCGGCGCGCGCATCCTGCATCTCTTTGATTATTTCGACCGCGCGACCTTCGGCCGCCGGGAGCCAGAGCGCCTGAGCATGGATCAGGCGCTCGCCGACATCCAGGAAAAAGCGGGAGCTGAGTTCGACCCGGCGCTGGTTCCGAAATTCATCGAATTCATGCAGTCCACTTCCGGCGCCGCCGACGATTTCATTCTAAAGAAGCAGACCGCCTTTATCAAACAGGCTTTTGCCGGCATTCTTCAAAAATTCAGCTCCGGCAAGCTTGTCCCGCCCGCCATGCCCCAGATCGTCTTTGAGCTGCGCAACATCATCAAACGCCCGGATTCCTCGGTCAACGACCTGACGGAGGTGATCGAGCGGGATCCGGTCATCTCCCTGCGGCTGATCTCGGTGGCCAAGAGCCCGGTCTACAAAGGACACGGGGACGTGAAGAGCGTCCAGGCCGCCATTCCCCGCTTAGGGTTCAAGGAGACCATGAGCGTCGTCGTGGCCATCGCGAACAAGAGCCTGTATGAAGTAAAGGCTCCGCAGTTTCGCGTGCTCTTGGACAAGCTCTGGGTGCATTCCCTGGTGAGCGCGTATGCCTCCAAGCTGATTGCCCAAATTCTTTCCCTGAGCGATCCGGAAACCATTTTTCTCATGGGGCTCACCCACGACGTGGGCAAGGTGGTTCTGCTGAGGGCATTCGCCGAAATTCCCCAAGAAGAGAAACTGAAGGCCGAAGCGATCCTGCCGGCCATCCAGGAGGCGCATCAAAGCGTCGGCAACATGCTGCTCAAGCGCTGGGGGTTCGGGGAGGAGTTCACCCGGGTCGTCGCGCTGCACGAGGGCTCCAATTTCTCCGATCAAACCAACAAGGAAATCCTCATCGTCCACCTGGCCAACCTGATGACGCGCAAAATGGGATTCAGCTTCTTCGAGTGGGACGGAAGAGACCCCGCCGAGCTGCCTTCGGCGCAGCTGCTGGGGATGTCCTCCGACGTCATTCAAAGGGTCGAAGAAAAGGTCAAGGAAGTCATCAAGGACGTGGCCCACCTATTTTAGCGCGCATATAAAGAGGGGGGAGAACGCGCTGACATCCATCGGATTGCAGAGAGGTCTATCCCCATGACCGAAAGAAGCATGCCACGGTCGCCCGGCGAATCGCGGGAATTCATCTTGCAGGTCGCGAACACACTGCTGGCCGTGATCGAAGAAAAAGACCCCCACCTCCGGCAGCATTGCGAACGGGTCGCCAACACCTGCGCGCATTTCTGCGAGAAGTTCAGCATCGTGCCGGCCAAAGAGATCGACTCGATTTACTTTGCCGCCCTGTTGCACGATCTGGGTCTGGCATTCGGTCCGCCCGAGCTCACGCCCGGTGCCTCGGAGCTGGACGAGGAGGGGCGGGCCGCCGTCAAGAACCATCCCCTCCTGGCGGAGAAGATCCTATCCAACCTCAGTCTGCTCGCCAAATCGCTGCCGTTCATCCGGCATCACCATGAAGCCTGGGACGGCAGCGGTTATCCGGAGAAACGGAAAGGGGAGGAAATTCCGCTCGGCGCACGGCTCATCGCACTCTTCGACCGCTTCGACTGGCTGACGTCTCCCCGGTTTCCGCGCAAGGGCGTGGACAACATGACCGCCCTGGAGCAGATCATCCAGCTTTCCGGAAAGGAGTTCGACGGAACGCTGGTGGATCAGTTCGCCCAGTTCATCGAAGCCACCTCCGGCATCTCCAAAGAATACATGCAGACCAAGAAGAAGGAGACCGTCAGCATCAAGGAGGTCTTTGCTCAGATCCTGCAGAAGTTCGCGAGCGGCAAGATTGTCCCGCCGGTGATGCCCCAGGTGGTCCAGGAACTCCAGGCCGTCGTCAACCAGCCGAATGCCACGTCCGACATGCTGGTTGCGGTGATCGAAAAGGAGCCCGTCGTCGCGTTGCGGCTGGTTTCCATATCCAACAGCCCAGTCTATCGCGGGATTAAGGAAATTCGCACCATCCGGGATGCCATTCCGCGGCTCGGGCTCAAAGAAACCATGAACGTGGTCATGGCGATCGCCAACAAGAGCCTTTACGAAACCAAGAATCCGCATTACCGCCTGCTGATGGACAAACTCTGGGGGCATTCCATCGCCACCGCGTTCGGCGCCAAGCTGATCGGCCAGCATCTGAAATTGAGTGACGTGGACACCCTGTTTCTCATGGGCCTGACCCACGATGTCGGCAAGACGTTTCTGCTGAAGGCGTTTTCGGAAGAACCGGCGCTCAAGGGCATGGACATGAAGCTGGTGGTCGCCAATATCCAGGAAGCCCACCTCGGGATCAGCACCATCATGCTCAAGCGCTGGGGCTTCGACGAGGGCTTCATCCGGGCGGTCTCCCTGCACGAAAAAAACGAATTCGACTCCGCGGTCAGCATGGATTGCCTGGTGGTCAACCTGGCCAATATGCTGACCCGCATCATCGGATACAGCATCATGGAAGCGGCCCGGATCGAACCTTCCGGGCTGCGTTCCGCCAGCCTTTTAGGGATCGGCCCCGAGATGGTCCTGGAACTCAGTGAAGAGACCAAAAACCTTGCCAGCGAGTTGTCCCATCTGTTCTGAAGCAAGCCCGGCCGCCTGCCGGGGTTCGCTGCCTTGCCGATGTCATCGTCGGGTGAAATAAATTTTGACTCGGACGGTGCCTGCCTTATCATTCCTTACAGACGCTGTGGCGGTCCTTGTCGGTAGGACGAAGTGAAAGCGGACTGACAACCGGGGGTGACTTTAAGGGGGTGCACCATGATCGACCAAAAAGCGCTTTGTGAAAAGATCCGCCAGCTCTATCCCGACATCGGCGAATGCGGCATCGATGTGGACGTGGAATACGATCCCGCGGAAAAAGCCTGGGTGGTTCATCTCAAGAAGGACCACCAGAAGCTCAAGACGTTCCTGGAGGACGGCGACGCCGAAAAGTGCATACTGGGCCAGAAGTGCGTGGGGCTGGGCATCGAGATTGCGCAGCTGAGAACTAATATTGAACGCATGAAAGAGGCTTGATGGTATTGGGGTGTTGGGTATTCGGTCGCCTTGCCAAACAGCCAAATACCAGAACACCTAAACTTCCGTTTGTCTTATGACCGAATTCCGTGAAGAAAATGACAGCATGGGGGCCGTACGGGTTCCGGCGCATGCCTATTATGGAGCCCAGACCCAGCGGGCGGTTGAGAATTTCTTGATCGGCGATCTCAAGATGCCGCTTGAGGTCATTCACGCCTTGGCCCTCATCAAAGCGGGTGCCGCCGAGGTGAACCGCCGGCTCGGGCGGCTGGATTCCAAACTGGCCGAGGCGGTCGCGGCCGCGGCCAAGGAAGTTCTGCAGGGCCGGTGGGACGACCAGTTCGTCGTGGGCGTCTTTCAGACCGGGTCGGGTACCTCCAGCAACATGAACGTCAACGAGGTGATCGCCTCCCGCGCCAACGAGATGCTGACCGGGCAAAAAGGCGGAAAATCGCCGGTGCACCCCAACGACCATGCCAACCTCGGGCAGTCGAGCAACGACGCCATTCCCTCCGCCATTCACCTTGCGGCGCTCGCCGCCATCCGCAGCAAACTGGTCCCGGCGCTGCGCCGGTTGCAGCTCGCCCTGGCCGCCAAGGCGGAGGAGTTTGCCGACGTGCGCAAGATCGGCCGCACGCACCTCCAGGACGCCGTGCCCATGACCCTGGGGCAGGAATTCTCCGGCTACGCCCGACAGGTGGAGCTGGGGATCGAACGGCTCGCCGCCGTTGAGCCCCGACTGGCCGAGCTCGCTCTCGGCGGCACGGCCGTGGGCACCGGGGTGAACACCCATCCCGATTTCGCCGCCGCAACCATCGCATGGATTGCGCAGGAAACCGGCATCGACTTCCGTGAGGCCCGCAACCACTTCGAGGCCCAGGCGGCCCGGGATGCGGCGGTGGAGGCGAGCGGGGCGCTCAAGACCGTGGCGGTGAGCCTCTCCAAGATCGCCAACGACGTGCGCTGGCTGGGGTCGGGCCCGCGCTGCGGAATCGGAGAGATCAACCTGCCGAGCCTGCAGCCGGGGTCATCGATCATGCCGGGCAAGGTCAACCCGGTCATTCCCGAGGCGGTGCTCCAGGTGACGGCTCAGGTGATCGGCAACGACGCGACGATCACCGCATGCGGCCAGGGCGGAAACTTCGAACTGAACGTGATGCTGCCGGTGCTCGCCTATAACCTGCTGCAGTCGGTCGGACTGTTGGCGGATGCGGCGTCTGCGTTCGCGGACAAATGCATCGTCGGCATATCCGCCAACCGGGAGGTCTGCGCCGGCTTCATCGAAAAAAGTCTGGCTCTGGTGACCGGTCTGGTGCCTCGCTTGGGTTACGACCGGGCGGCCGAGGTCGCTCAAAAAGCATATGCCACCGGCAGGACCGTGCGCGAGGTCCTGACGGAGGATCGCCTGTTGTCAATCGAAGAAATGGACGCGCTACTGGAACCGTAAAAGGAGGTCGAGATGGAGAAAAACAAGAAACGTTACACGGTAAAGGCCGGATGTCCGCAGTGCGGCTGCACCCAGACCACCGTCATGACCAAAGAAGAACTGCAAGAACGTTACGGCCACGTGCCGAACTTCGACCTGGAGTGCGGCGAGTGCATGGCCAAGTTCTCGGCGCCGGCGAAGGACGCCTGCCCGGAATGGGACAAGGAATGCCGGCTCCCGACGTAATGAGGGT
>CAZEKN010000163.1:0-5978 GCA_964512755.1 uncultured Desulfatibacillum sp.
TCAGGGTGACGGCGAAACCCCGTACCGGTCCCGTCCCGAACTGGTATAGGACGGCCGCGGCAATCAAGGTGGTCACGTTGGCGTCGAGGATGGTCAACGTGGCGCGGTCAAAGCCGGCGTCCACGGCGCCGCGCAGCGTTTTGCCGAGGCGCAGTTCCTCGCGGATCCGTTCGTAGATCAGAATGTTGTTGTCCACGGCCATGCCGATTGACAGAATGGTGCCGGCCATGCCCGGCAGCGTCAGGGTGGCTCCGAAGGCCGCCAAGCCCGCACCGATGATGACCAGGTCCAGGATCAGCTCGAAAACCGCGAGGATACCGGAGAGTTTATAGTACACGATCATGAAGAACATCACCAAGCCGCCGCCGACCATCATGGCGATCAGGCCCTGCCGGATCGAATCCGATCCGAGCGAGGGTCCGACGGTGCGCTCTTCCAGAACCGTCACCGGCGCGGGCAGCGCGCCGGCTCGCAGCGCGATCGCCAGATCGCGGGCTTCCTCCATGGTGAAGCGGCCGGTGATGCGAGCCTTGCCGCCCGCGATCTTTTCCTGGATCGTCGGGGCGGAGTAGACCTTGTTGTCCAGCACGATCGCCAGGCGCTTGCCCACGTTTTCACCGGTGATGCGCTCGAAGGCGCGCGCACCCTTGCGGTCGAATTCGATCGACACATAGGGCTCGCCGTACTGGGAGTCGATCTGGACGCGCGCGTCCGTCAGCGAGGCGCCGGTGAGCAAGGTGGTTTTTTTGAGCAGAAACGGGGTCCGCGAGGTGCGTTTGGTGGCCGGGTCCTCATCGACTTTGTAGAGCACTTCGCTGCCCGGCGGCACGCTGCCCTGCAGCGCGGCGTTCACGTCGCGGGATTCGTCCACCAGCTTGAACTCCAGCAGGGCCGTGCGGCCGATCAGGTCCTTGGCGCGCTGGGTGTCCTGGATGCCGGGAAGCTGAATCAGAATGCGGTCGTCGCCCTGGCGGCGGATGTCGGGCTCGGACACCCCGAACTGATCGACCCGGTTGCGGATGGTTTCGAGGGCCTGGTCCACGGCCAGCTTCTTGATCTGGTCCGCTTCGCCGCCCGGCAGCTCCATTGTCGCCACATACGTATCGGGGTCCGGCGTCTGGGCGCTGATTTTCAGTTCGCGCAGCTCCTTCTCCAGCATGCCCTTGAACTTCTCGATGTTTTCCCGTCCCTGAACCCGCACGAGGATGCGGGCGGGCGACGGGCGTTCCGGGCTGACGCCCTGGATCTGGTTTTTCCGAACCAACTCCCGCAGGTCCTGGTAGCTGCGCTCGATGGCGCTTTCCACGGCCTTGGCGGTGTCGACCGCCAGCACCAGATGCATGCCCCCCTGCAAGTCCAGCCCCAGGTTGATCTTCTGGTGAGGCCAGATTTCGGGCCGGAACGTCGGAATGCAATACAGGATCGCAGCGGCGATCACTGCCAAGACTATGACCAATCTCACAGAAAAGCGTTTCACTTCGTCTTCCCTTCGGGTGCCTTCAAGCGAAATTCAGCGGGCCGGCCGCATCGCGTGCGGCCGGTGTTCCGCGCAGGCGGCGTGGGCGGCCGGCAGTGAGGATGTGCAGCGGTGGCGGTTCAGCTCTCTTTGGTTTCGGCTGCGGCGGGGGGCGCCGTTTGGACGATCCCGGCCACATTGCTGCGGTTGATCTTCACCCGGACCTTATCGGCGATTTCCACCGTGAGAGTGGTCTCATCCAGCCCGGTGATGCGTCCGTGAAGCCCTCCGGAGGTGACGATGCGGTCGCCCTTTTTCAAATTGGCAATCATGCCGCGATGATCTTTATTGCGTTTCTGCTGGGGGCGGATGAGCAGAAAATAGAAGATCACGAACATCAGGATGAGAGGGATGAAACTGGCAAAACCAGCGGCGCCGCCTTCCGGCGCGCCTCCTTGTCCCATGGCGTAAGCGATGCTGACCAAGATACGACCTCCTTAAATTTAAAGTGGCGCTGATATACTTGAAAATCGTTTCGTCGTCAAACCTTTAATAGATTCCGGCCGGCCGGGCGGACCGGCCAAGGGCCTCCCGAACGGTTTTCAGACACCGTTTCACGGCGCCGTTTCGATCCGGCTTTCAAACGGCAGCAGGCTGGCGTCGCCCTCGATGTCGATGACGATGTCCCGGCGCTTCTCCAGCTCCACGATGTCCCGGCGCTTCCGGTTGAGCAGATAGTCGGCGACGGCCGGGGGGACGACGCCCTTGACGCGGCTGACATCGGCTTTGCTGACCGCGAGGCTGAGCTTGCGCAGGAAGGCGATTCCCAGCGCTTCGGTGCCTGGGACCATGCCTTTGCCCTGGCAGCAGCGGCAGGTGACGTGGCTGCCGAACTCGATGGACGGGTGAATGCGCTGCCGGGACATCTCGAGCAGGCCGAACTTGGAAACGCGCCCGACCTTGGAGCGGGCGCGGTCGAGCTTGACGTGGTTCTTCAGAGCCCGTTCGACCTCGGCGCGGTGCTTGGATTCCTTCATGTCGATGAAGTCGATCACGATCAGGCCGCCCAGGTCCCGCAGCCGCAGCTGGCGGGCGATCTCCTCGGCGGCCTCCAGGTTGGTCTGAAACGCGGTCTGCTCGACCGATTTTTCGTGGGTGGACTTGCCCGAGTTGACGTCGATGGCCACCAGGGCCTCGGTGGGCGCGATGACGATGGAGCCTCCGGACTTGAGCCGGACCCGGTTTTCGAAAATGGATGCAATCTGCTCTTCGAGCTGGAACTTGGAGAAGATCGGCTTGTCGCCCTCGTAGAGCTTGACGACCTGGTTGTGCTTGCTGGAGAAAATGTTGATCAGCTCCTGGGCTTCACGGAACACGTTCGCTTCGTCGATCAGGATCTCCGAAACCTCCGGGCTGAAGGAGTCGCGGATCGAACGAATCACCAGGGCGCTCTCCTTGTAGAGCAGGGCGGTGAGCGGTTCCTTCATGACCTTGCCCTTGATGGTCTTCCACAGGCGCAGGAGATCCCTCATGTCTTTTGAGATCATGGTTTTGGAACAGCCCTGGCCGGCCGTGCGCACGATGACGCCGAAGTTTTCGGGGACCTCCAGTTCGCCGACAATCTGTTTCAGTCGGGTCCGCTCGGCGTCATCCTCGATCTTGCGCGACACCCCGCGCACCGAATGCCCCGGCATGAGAACGACATGCCGGCCCGGCAGGGAGATGAAGGTGGTGAGCATGGCCCCCTTGGTGCCGATGGGGTCTTTGGCGATCTGCACCATCAAGCCCTGCCCGCGTTTGACCAGACGATGCAGGGGCACGTCGCGGGAATCGTCCTCGTGGTAATAATCGTCGTGAATGTCGTGCTTCTGAAGGAATCCGTTGCGCTCGGCCCCATAGTCGACGAACACTGCCTGCAGGCTGGGCTCGACGCGCGCGATGACCCCCTTATAGATGTTGCCCTGGGTGATGGCGCGCGCCGCGCTTTCGATGCGGAACTCCTCCAGGCGGCCGTCTTGCACGGTGGCGACCCGGATCTCTTCCGGGTCACTGGCGTTGATGAGAATTTTTGCGCTCATGAGTCCTTTGCGGTCGTTGTCGGTCTGTCGGCTGGTTTCCGGTGAAAAATTCTTGTTTCCATATGAAATTGTTGAAAACAAGTCAAACGAAATTATACACGGTTCTTGCAGTTCCCGCTGGAGTATGGCATTAAAAAAAATTTAAAAATCCTGATCGGCTCATCCGGCGAGTCGGCCCCTGCATCCGGGCGCGTTACGGGAATAAGGGGGACCGGGGCGAGCCGACTTCGAACGAAGGGACGCATCCGAGCATGGACGAACGGTACGATGCGCAGGCCTTGGAGCGCAGATGGCAGGGGCGCTGGGAGTCTGAAAACCTGTTTCGGGTCAGCGAAGCTCCCGGCCGTCCCAAATATTATCTGCTGGAGATGTTTCCATACCCCTCGGGGAACATCCACATGGGCCATGTGCGCAATTACACCATCGGCGACGTGGTGGCGCGCTACAAACGCATGCGCGGCTTCAACGTGCTGCACCCCATGGGCTGGGACGCGTTCGGGATGCCGGCCGAGAACGCCGCCATCGCGAACAAGACCCACCCGGCGCGCTGGACTTACGCCAACATCGACCACATGCGTTCGCAGTTGAAACGGCTGGGTTTCAGCTACGACTGGCAGCGGGAGGTCGCCACCTGTCGGCCGGAATACTACCGCTGGGAACAATGGCTGTTTCTGCGAATGTACGAAAAAGGCCTGGCCTTCCGCAAGGAGTCCTACGTCAACTGGTGCGACCCCTGCCAGACCGTGCTGGCCAACGAGCAGGTGGAGGCCGGCATGTGCTGGCGCTGCGGCAAACCCGTGCGCCAGAAAAAGCTCTGGCAATGGTTCTTCCGCATCACGCGCTACGCGGAGGACCTGCTGCTTTATTGCGATCAGCTGCCGGGATGGCCCGAAAAAGTCATCACCATGCAGAAAAACTGGATCGGAAAGAGCCTGGGGGCGGAGATCCGCTTCCCGCTCGAAAACGGCGGCGGCGACATCTCGGTGTTCACCACCCGCCACGACACGGTTTTCGGGGCGACGTTCATGTGCCTGGCGCCCGAGCATCCTCTGGTTCCGAAGCTGTGCCAGGGGACCTCTCAAGAGGCCGAGGTGCTGGCTTTCGTCGAGCGCATTTCGCACCAGGATCGTTCGGCCAAGGCCGTCGAGAGCTATGAAAAGGAAGGGGTGTTCGTCGGCGCCTATTGCCTCAATCCGATGACCGGTCGCCGGATGCCCATCTACACCGCCAACTTCGCCTTGATGGAATACGGGACTGGGGCGGTCATGTCCGTACCCGCTCACGATCAGCGTGATTTCGAATTCGCCAGGCGTTACGGACTGCCGATCGTCTTGGTGGTCCAACCCGCCGACAGCGAACTGGACGCCGGCGCCATGGAAGCGGCTTATGCCGGCGAGGGAACCATGGTCAACTCCGGCGCCTTCGATGGGCTGCCGAACCGCAAGGCGCAGGAGGCCATCGCCGCGCACCTGGAGGCGAACCATCTCGGCCGCCGCACCGTGAGCTTCCGGCTGCGGGATTGGGGCATTTCGCGACAGCGTTACTGGGGGGCGCCGATCCCGGTCATTCATTGCGAGCGCTGCGGCATCGTCCCGGTGCCGGCGGCGGACCTGCCGGTTGTTCTGCCCGAAGACGCCGATCTGCTGGAGGGCGGGCAGTCGCCGCTGCCGGTCCTGGAGCGCTTCGTGCGGGCGGTCTGCCCGAGCTGCGGGAGCACCGAGGCGCGGCGGGAGACCGACACCATGGACACCTTTGTCGAATCCTCCTGGTACTTCGAGCGGTTCTGCAGCCCGGACTGCCACACGGGCATGTTCGATCCCGCGGCCGTCGGCTACTGGATGCCGGTCGACCAGTACATCGGAGGGGTGGAGCACGCCATTCTGCATTTGCTGTACTCGCGTTTCTACACGCGGGTGCTGCGGGACGAAGGCCTGGTATCCTTCAAGGAGCCGTTCACCCGCCTGCTGACCCAGGGCATGGTTTGCAAGGAGACGGTCGCCTGCCCGGAGCACGGCTTTCTTTTTCCGGGCGAAGCGCGCTCCGCGGACGGGACGCGGACCTGCGGCACCTGCCGCCGGCCGGTGGTGGTCGGGCGGGTGGAGAAGATGTCCAAGTCCAAGAAAAACGTGATCGACCCGAACACGCTGCTGGAGCGCTACGGCGCCGATACCACGCGGCTGTTCTGCCTCTTTGCCGCGCCGCCCGAGAAGGATCTGGAGTGGAGCGAGCAGGGCGTCGAGGGCGGCGCCCGGTTTCTGAACCGGGTCTGGCGGCTGGCGGCGGACTGGATGCCGGTGGCGGCATCGGTGCAGCCGTATGCGGGCGCGCTGCGCGACCTGGACGAACCGCTTCAGGATCTGGTCCGCAAGACCCACGAAACGATCCGCAGGGTCACGCGGGACATCGAGGAGCGTTTTCACTTCAACACGGCCATCAGCGCCGTC
>CAZEKN010000164.1:0-1972 GCA_964512755.1 uncultured Desulfatibacillum sp.
GTTCTCAAGGAAGCCGGCCTGGTCGCGCAGCCGATGGTCGTCGCCAACAAACCCGGTGGGTTCGGGGTGGTGGCCATGACCGAGATGACGCGCAGCCGCGCCCAGGACCAGAATACCCTGGTCGCTTTTTCGGCGGTCCTCACCACTCAGATGGCCATCAAGAAGAACCCATTTACGTATAAGGACGTTACACCCGTCGCGGCCCTCTTCGTGGATTACGGCGCCATTGCCGTCAAGAAGGACGCCAAGTATGCCTCGTTCAAGGATTTGATAGAAGATTGGAAAAAGCAGCCGGGAGGAATCAGCTTTGCCGGCAGCTCGCCGCCGGGGGGACTGGACCACATGCGCATCGCCATGATGGCCAAGGAGTTGGGGCTCCCTTTGAAGGACCTGCGTTATGTGGCCTTTCAGGGCGGCGCCGATGCATTGGCGGCCCTTCTCGGAGGTCACGTGACGGCCTTTGTCGGGGAAGCCGGGGAAATCGCGGGCCACGCCGAGTCAGGCACCATCCGGCCGCTGGCCATCCTGTCGGACCGGAAATTGACCGGTATTTTCGAAAAAGTTCCCATGGCGAGCGAGTTCGGAGTGAAGGTCTCCTCCGCCAACTGGCGGGGCTTTTACGGTGCTCCCGGAATGAAGAAGGAAGTTCTCACCTACTGGGAGGACACCTTTGGGAAGATGGTGAAGACCAAGCAATGGGCCGATGTGCTCGAAAAGCAGGCCTGGGTCGATCTCTTCCTCACCGGTGAAAAGCTCCAGAAGTTTCTGGATGACGAATTAACCATGTACCAGAACCTGGCCAAGGAATTAGGACTGGTGCAATGAAACGAGCCGAGCGAATCGGAGCTGCGGTCGTCCTGCTCTTGGGAGCCGGGTACCTGTGGGATGCCCTCCTCATGGAGGATGTCACCATCGGTGATCCGCTGGGCCCGAAGGTCTTTCCCGTCATTCTCGGCGTGTTGATGGCGATGCTCGGTCTTTCGCTGCTCATTCGGCCGGTGGACGGCTCCCCGCCCCGCCCCTTAACTTCATCGGCGGCATATGCTCTCGTTCTGGCTCTGATGTTGTGCGCTTACGGGCTCGGCATCGAATGGATCGGTTACCCAGTCGCAACCTTTCTATTCCTGCTCGCCGCGTCCCGGCTTCTGGGCGAGAAATCCTGGGTTGCGGGCTTAGTCATTCCACTGGCCCTCAGCCTGGGGGTCTTCGGGCTCTTCACACGCGTTCTGGACATCCCGCTGCCGCTGGGGTGGATTGGAAAGTTGATGGAGTAAGCGGACATCATGATCGAAATCCTGAATCACCTGGGGTACGGCCTCCAGATCGCTCTGGCTCCGATCAACCTGCTCTATGCTTTTATCGGATGCTTGGTTGGGACTCTCATCGGCGTATTGCCGGGCATCGGGCCGGCGGGCGGCATGGCGCTTCTCATCCCGCTGACCTACGGCAAAGAGCCCGCCAGCGCGATCATTCTGCTGGCGGGCATTTACTATGGCGCCATGTACGGAGGATCGACGACGTCCATTTTGCTGAATGTGCCCGGGGAAGCCGCCTCCGTCGTCACTAGCCTGGACGGTTACCAAATGGCGCGAAAGGGACGCGCCGGGCCGGCGCTCTCCATTGCGGCCATCGGCTCCTTCATCGCCGGGACGATCGGAGTGGCTCTGCTCATGGTGCTCGGCCCCCCGCTGGCCAAGGTGGCGCTGCAGTTCGGCCCGGCGGAAACGTTCGCCCTGATGGTCTTCGGGCTTTCAACCGTGACCAGCCTGGCCGGCAAGTCCGTGCGCAAGGGGTTGGTCGCCACCACCTTCGGACTCATGCTCGCCACCGTTGGCAGCGATCTGCCCACCGGGATCATCCGATTCACCTTTGACATCCCCAAGCTGATGGAAGGTGTCGACATTATCGTGGTCGCTATCGGTCTGTTTGCGGTATCGGAGATCCTCAGCAGCGCCGAGGAAATGCGGGCGGG
>CAZEKN010000164.1:2072-5945 GCA_964512755.1 uncultured Desulfatibacillum sp.
CCGCCATCGATGACGCCATGACCTCTCCATACCAATGGGATGCCCGAGACTATGAGAAGCATTCATCCCTGGTGGAGGACAGCTAAGATCGTCGCCTTGTTTTCCTTGGCTGAAATGATATGCGGCGTGGTGCCCAGATAATAGGCGCTGTCGCCGGGCTCCAGTTCGAAGCGTTCGCCTCCGATTTCAAGCAACGCCGTCCCGTCTAGAACAAAGACGAACTCCTCGCCATCGTGCACGGAAATTTCCGTATCGGTCGCAGGAAGCAGCTGGACCAGGAACGCTTCCATATGCCGGCCCCTAACGCCCGGCGCAAGGCTTTTGTAGCTGTAAAGATGTTTCTTGCCGGCGGTTGAGGTGGACCGGGAGGTGGCCAGGCGTTCGCTCTTGCGGGTGATGGAATACAGCTTGTCCCCGGTTCCCGAAACCAGGCGGCCGAACGCGCTGTCGAGCGCCTTGGAAAGCTTGATCATGGTTCCCAGTTGAGGCTGGACCTGGCCGGCTTCGATTCCCGACAGGTAGGCCACATCGAAACCGGTGAGCCGTGACAACTCCTCCAGCGCCACGCCCTTCTCCTCCCGCATGGCCCGGATGCGCGCCCCGATGTCTTCGATGTCCTTCGCGGAGGGGGCGGCGATGTCGCCCGTCAGATTTTCAAAAAAATCAATTTCGAATACCGATTTCGGATCGTTGGTTTTCATAAGAAACTCCTTTTCACAAACATTTCGCGCCGATGTGGCGGGCGATCACGATGCGCTGGACTTCCGAGGTGCCTTCCCCGATTTCCAGAAGCTTCTGGTCGCGGTAGAAGCGCTCCACGTCGTATTCCTTCATCAGGCCGTAGCCGCCGTGAAGCTGAACGGCATGATTGGCGCAGCGGTACATGACCTCGGAGCAGTAAAGCTTGGCCATGGCGGCCTCCTTCGAAAAGGCCATTTCGCTGTCGCGCAGCCAGCAGGCCTTGTATAGCAGCAGACGGGCGCACTCGATTTCCATGGCCATGTCCGCCAGTTTGAAGGCGCTGGCCTGGAAAGTGGCGATGGGGCGGCCGAACTGTTCGCGTTCATTGGCATAGCGCGAGGCCCGGTCAAAACAGCCCTGGGCGCCGCCCAGTCCCATGGCGGCGATGGACAGTCGTCCGCCGTCCAACGTCTGCATCATCTGGTGGAAGCCGTGGCCTCTGGGACCCAGCAGATGGTCCTTGGGGACCCGGCAATCCTCGAAATAAAGCTCGGCGGTATTGGACGAGCGCCACATCATCTTGCCGTGCATCGGCTTGGCCGTAAAGCCCCGGGTGCCGGCCTCCACCACGATGCAGGACAACTCGGCCTTCCCGTCGCTCCGCACCCCGGTGCGCGCCAGCACCGTAACGCCGCTGGTGATCCGGGTAGCGGCGTTGGTGATGAAGATCTTGCTGCCGTTGATCACCCACTCGTTGCCGTCCAGCACGGCGGTGGTTTTCGAATTGGAGGCGTCGGAGCCGGCATTCGGTTCGGTCAACCCGAACCCCCAAAGCGCCTCGCCTTTGCAGAGCGGAGGCAGGTATTTCTTCTTTTGTTCCTCATTGCCGAAGTAGTAAAGCGGTCCGATTCCCAGCGAATTTTCCGCCGCCACGGTGGCGGCGTGGGATCCGTCCACGCGGGCGATTTCTTCCACGGCGATGATGTAGGAGAGATAGTCCATTCCCTGACCGCCGTATTTTTCCGAGACGAAGACGCCGAACAGGCCCAATTCAGCCATCTTTTGCATGGTATCATAGGAAAATTCCTCTTTTTCGTCTAATTCTCTGGCAACGGGCTGGATCTCGTTTTCAGCAAAACTGCGGACCGATTCCCTCAGAATCTCATGCTCGGACGACAGGGTGAAGTCCATTGTCACTCCTCGAAGTTGGTTGGTTCATACGAACATGCGCTGGGGTGCATTCAAACTTGGCACGGCGCGACGAATCTGTTAAGAACTCTGTCGAGCGTTTTCTATATGTGGATCCTTAACGCTTGTCAACCATCTAAACCGCATTCATTAAATGATTTATCATGCCGGAATTGCCCGAAGTTGAAACGATCGCAAGGGATCTCAACGCTATCGGCATCGTTGGGAAAACCCTGGCTGGCGCTCGGGTCTTTTGGAAACGGACGATCGCCGAGCCTTCCGCAACGGAATTTTGCCATTGGATCCCCCAAAAGAGGGTGGTCGGCGTCCGCCGCAGGGGAAAGTTCCTTGTGTTCGACCTCGCGGACGGCGCCAGCCTGCTGATTCATTTGCGCATGTCCGGCCGGCTGCATTGGGTTCCGCAGGAAGCCCCCCGGGAGCGCCACGAGCATGTGGTGCTGGGCTTTTCCGACGGTAGCGAACTGCGCTTTCACGACACGCGCAAGTTCGGGCGCATTTATCTGACGTCTGAAGCTGAAACCATCCTGGGACGGCTGGGACCCGAGCCGCTCGATCCCGTCTTTACCGCCGAATTTCTGCAAACGATGATGAAATCCCGCCAACGGCAGTTGAAGCCACTTCTGCTCGATCAGAGCTTCATCGCCGGCCTGGGGAATATCTACGTCGACGAAGCTCTGTGGGAAGCACGGCTCCACCCTCAGCAAGGATCGGATACATTATCCCAGAGAAAGCTCGCAGCCCTGCATGCCGCGATCCAAACGGTTCTGCGGCGCGGCCTTAAGAACCTTGGCACGTCGCTGGGAACCGGTAAGGCCAATTTTTACTCGGTCGGCCGGCGCCGCGGGCGAAACCGTGACGAATTGAACGTATTCCGCCGCACCGGGGAGCCGTGTCCGCGCTGTACGGCGGAAATCAGGCGCATCATCGTGGGACAGCGAAGCACCCACATCTGCCCGAAATGTCAGGTCGTTAAATCGTGCAGGAATTCTGAATAGGATTTCCCGACCATGCCGGAATGCCGAAGCTCTCAAACCCAGCCAGCCTACGCACCCGACGGATCCCATCTCAAGGTAGCCGCGGAACACTGGGAGCGTCTGAACCAGAAAGACCTGCTGCAGCTGAGCGCACAGACCCAGTTCCAGCTCACGCATGATGGCCGCCTCGTCTTCAAGTTCCTCAACCGCAATGTCATGGTGGACCCGCGCGACCGCTGCCTGAAGCGGCCGGTCGGAACCTGCTGGGAACGAGTTCACGACCCCCTGCTCGAACTGATCAGCGTCCTCTACCTGAGCAACGTGCAGGATGTCTACCCGTTGGGACGGGACATCGTCGGAACGAAGGACCTGCGGGAGGGGCATTTCTTTCAAGGCCCTCACGAATTGAGGATCGCCCCGTTGGTCGAACGCTACGGCAATGACATCGAGGGCTTTCGGCAAGCATCCAGCCGACTGGAGGGCGAGTGGATGGACATGGCGGACGCCGCCGTTCGGCTGAAGCCTTTCCCGCGGCTGCACGTGTACTATCTCTTGTGGGGGAAAGACGAAGAATTCCCGGCAAGAATGAACGTGCTGTTCGAACGTTCCATTGAAAACATCCTCGCGGCCGACGCCATCTGGGCGCTGGTCAGTCGGGTATCGACGGAGCTGCTCACACCCGCCGCGGAAATCTGACCGACTGGATATCGGTATTCACGCACTTGTCGATCGCCCAACACCCTGCGCAACACGATGGGTCTTCAGAAAGCGATTATTCCAGTGTAATTGTCAGGGGTGACGCGCCGCAGCTCATCCTTTACTTCCCGTGAGACATCCAACGACTCGACGAACTGCGCCATGGTTTCCCGGTTCATCCTGGCATGGGTTCGGGTGAAACCCTTTAGGGCTTCGTACGGTTGCGGATACCCTTCACGCCGCAAAATCGTCTGAATGGCTTCCGCCACCACGGCCCAGTTGGCTTCTAGATCATCTCGGACCGCCTCCTCGT
>CAZEKN010000165.1:0-5920 GCA_964512755.1 uncultured Desulfatibacillum sp.
TCAGATGGACCCGACGTGGTATATTGACTCAACCGTTTCTACCTGCCGTCCAATGGAGGCGGCGAATTGGAGGATTTCATGGGCATCTTCACACGCTTCCGAGACATCATCAGCTCCAATATCAATGCAATGCTGGACCGGGCGGAGGATCCGGAGAAGTTGATCCGGCTGATGATCCGGGAAATGGAGGATACCCTGGTGGAACTGAAGTCAGCCTGTGCCGGCGTCATGGCCGAAGCCAAAAAAGCCCAGCGACAACGCGATGAAGCTGCAGAGCGCTGTCGCTTCTGGTCTGAAAAAGCCGACCTCGCAGTCAGCAAGGGCCACGACGACCTCGCCCGGGAGGCGCTGGTTGAAAAACGCCGTTACCACGAGCGTTCGGAAATCCTTGAACGCGAACTCGGCGGTCACCGCTCCCTTTCCGATCAATACCAGGAAGACATCCGCCTGCTCGAGGAAAAATTGAAATCCGCGCGGGAAAAACAACGCCTGCTGGTGCAGCGCCACATCCATGCCGAACGCAAACGCCGCGCCCAGGAGGATATGCGCCGGGTGGATAGCTCCGAGGCGGTCTTCAAGTTCGACGAGCTTGAGAGCCGCATCGAACGCATGGAATCTGAAGCCGAACTGGTGAACTTCGGCCGCAGACACAACCTGGAAGATCAGCTCAACCGGCTTTCAGTCGACGAGGACATCGAGCGCGAGCTGGATAGACTGAAAGCCAGGCACTCCAGCATCGAAAAGACCGCTTGAACCGGGTTGATGGGTGCGGCCAGATGTCGTAAGATCGTTTTAAGAGCCGGATGATCCATCCCGTCTATCGTCGAACGGAAGGAGCATGTTCACGTGAGCATCTTTGTCGAGGGAGCCCTGGTGCTGGTTTTAGCCGGAATTGCAGCGATCGTCTTCGCACTGGGCATCAAGGTGTTTAAAGGAACCGGGGATCGTGCCGCAACCGCTGAAGATGCCAGAGTGATCCAGGAAATCTACCAAGGCTTAACGCGGCTGGAGAAGCGAATTGAAACGCTTGAGACGATTCTGTTTGATCGCAAGCAGGAGGATCGTAGAGAATGAAGGCTGATCGCAGGGGCATCTATCGATCCCGACACGGCGCCATTTTCGGCGTCTGTCGAGGACTGGCGGAGCACTTTGACTTTTCGGTGTTCTGGGTGAGGTTTCTGGCGGTAGCCCTGCTCATTTTTTCCGGTCTGTGGCCGGCCATGATGCTTTACATCCTGGCGGCACTGATTATGAAGCCGGAGCCGGCGCTGCCCATATCGTCACCAGACGAACAACACTTCTATGATGTCTACGCGTCATCCCGGCACAAGGCCGCCCAACGCCTAAGACGCCGCTATGACGGTCTGGAAAAACGCATCCGGCGGATGGAGGACGTCGTCACCTCGCGCGAATACAATTGGGAGCACCGCCTGCGCACATGAACGCCGGAAAGCGAAAGGCTGCCGCTTCACTTCAATCGACGGACATCAAATCCGTTCCAACACCTCCAGCGGGAGACAATAGGATTCCGCCGCCGAATAGTTATTCACGCTGGAAAGGCTGTCGCAAAGCGCATTCTGAACGCGATCCAGCAACGCGCAGCGCTCCATGCAATCCGGAAACGCTGCATAGCTGCCGCAGTTCCGACACGGGCTTTTTACCAGGTAACCGCTGTCATAGTCGAATTTCTGGGTCAGTGCCTTGCTATGTCTCATGCTCTCATCCTCTTGTCTTCGTGAGCGATGCAGATCTGGTGAGATTATCGTCTTTTTTAATGGAGGACTTTAATTCCTGATTTTCTACAGATCTATACAACTATCATGCCAAAGTTCTGGAAAATAATATTTTAATAAATATTTCTAATAGTTATACTTTATGATAGATTGTCGAAGTTCCATCTTTGGACTTACTTTCCTGGATATGGCTGTCAAAAAATTGTCAGAAATCGGTAGGAAGCTACAGAAACGACCTGGCTATCTTGCGGTTGGGATCGATCCGAAAGGCATTCGCCCCGGCCAGGCGATTCCGAATGGTCAGATGGGTTTGGGTTTGCTGTCGGCGGATGCCGGTTTGGGAGATGAAGCGCCCACCGTGGCGGGTTTACGCGCCCGTTTCTCCCGGCGACGGAGCGAGGTCCCGATCATCAGCATCGACGAGTGCACGGCAAAAAAATAGAATAGATTTCCTTCAGCCGAATGCACCCCCATGGCCACCATCGCCGCCGCCAGCCAGAACAAGATTTTGGACCCCATCGCGCCGCCTCCGATCGACCCCGCTTGAGAAACGTATCGCCACTTTCCCCGTAAAACATGAGCCGACGCATGCATCGTCGCTCAAGTCCTGAAAAGAGGTGACCGATATATGCAACAAGCACCGTTGCAGGCGCTGCCTGGCGGGGCCACAAGCCCTGGATTCTGTTCTGGAGGACATCAATGAAAAAGCCGGTCATGGCCTTTGTCAAGGACCTCAAGTCCAACAAGAAAATGCATGCTCTCGACGATGCCTCCATCAAACAGGCCGTCGCCTTGAGATTGCTGTCGTTGCTCGGCTGGGATATCTTCAACGTCGAAGAGGTCTACCCGGATTTTTCGTCCGAGTCCGTGACGGTGTCCTATGCGTTGCGTATCGACGGCGTCGGCAAGATGATTCTGGATGTGAAGCGCTCGGGCGAAAACCCGGATGAACTGCATAAGCAGCTCGTTGCCTTTGCCGTCCGTGAAGGCTTTGACCTTGCCGCGCACACCGATGGGACCCGCTGGTGGTTCTATCTGCCGACAGCCAAGGGTACACTGGCTCAGAAACGCTGCCACGTCTGCGATTTGTTCGAACAAAAGCCGGAGGACATGGCCTTAGACTTGATGGCGTTTTTAAGCCGGGAGAAGATCATCAGCGGTGAGTACCTCGAGTCGGCCAAGGCCGCCTATCAAAAGCATAAGCGCAAAATGGCGGCCGATGTTCTGCCGGACGCCTGGAACCGGGTGCTGACAGGGCCGAATAAGATTCTGGTGGAAATTTTAAGCGATGCGACCGAAAAAATCTGCGGCTACAAAGCCGATCCAGGAATGGTGGAGGAGTTCATTCGAACCCACTTTGAACAGTGGGCCCTTGCGCGCGAGTCGGTCCAAGCACCTCCGGCGCCTCTCCCATCCAACACGCGGATGGCTCCGTCCTTCCCCGTGCACTCCGACAACAGCGCCGACATCAGAACCAAGAAACCCGAATTTTTTGCAGACAAAACGATTACCGCCTTCAGCTTCCAGGGCAACACGTACCCGGTGAAAACCTGGGAGGACATGTTGACCACTCTCTGCAATTGCTTTGCTTCCAATCATCCTCAGGATTTCGAAAAAGTACTCTGGCTTTACGACGACCTGAAGCCCTGTTTCTCGCGATACTCGGACCAGCTGAGAATCCCGGAAAAAATCCGCAAGACGAACATATACGTGGAAACCAAGCTGCCCCCCGATGAAATCGTTAAAACCGTGGGGGACCTGCTGACCGAGTTCGGCTATGCCCACGACGATTTGGTCATCACCACCCAATAAGCGGCTCCGGGTCCAAGGTGCCATGCGCGCGGCCAAAGCAACCATCCCGAGTTCAGGCTAACCCAGCGGCCCGCAGCGTGCACCGTGTGCCGTGCACCGTTTTTTCTTGACAAAGAACGGTCGTACGGAACACAGATGGGTGCATGGCCGACACGTTTCTCTTCTACGATACCGAAACCTCGGGCCTGAATCGGGCGTTTGATCAGATTCTCGAATTTGCAGGCATCCGCACGGATCTCCAGCTGAATGAGATCGAGCGCTTCAGCGCTCGGATTCGGCTGCGGCCGGATGTGGTCCCCTCCCCCCAGGCCATGCTGGTCAACCGCATCCGGACCGGCCGGTTTTCATCGGGTCGCTGTGAATACGAGGCGATGCGGGAGATCCATGCGCAGGTAAACCGGCCGGGGACCACGAGCATCGGTTACAATTCGATCGGATTCGATGACGAGTTTTTGCGCTTTTCCTTTTACCGCAACCTCCTGCCGCCCTACACGCATCAATATGCCAACCACTGCCGGCGGATGGACCTCCTGCCCATCGCCATCATTTACTGGCTCTATCGCAGCGACGCGCTGCGCTGGCCGGTGCTTAACGGAAAAGCCTCTTTGAAGCTTGAGGATATCGGGGCGCTCAACGGGCTTTTTACAGGACGGTCCCACGATGCCATGTCCGACGTAGAGGCCGCTTTAAGGCTCGCTCGGATTCTTTCCAGGGATCGGAAGATGTGGCGGTACCTGGACGGCTGTTTCCGCAGGGACGTGGATGCGCAGCGCGCCGAGGAACTTCCCGCCGTCATCCGGAGTACCCTGGGGCCTCACCCCCTGGCCCTGCTCGCAGGCAGCGAATTCGGCACCCGCCTGGCGTTTCAGGTGCCGGTGCTGTCGATCGGATATTCAATTCCTTATCCCAAGCAGACCCTCTGGCTGCGCCTGGACATGCCCCATTTGCAAGAAACCAGGATTGAATCCCCGGCCGATACGACGTGGGTGGCCCGCAAACGCTTCGGCGAACCCGCCATCCTGCTCCCGCCCCATGAACGCTACCTTGAACGGATCGATCTCGATCGCCGCCGATGCATGCAGAAAAGCCTCGCATGGCTGGAGTCCCATCCACACATTTTTGAGCGCATCATCCTCCACCACCGCCACTATCGATACCCATTCATACCGGACCTCGATGTCGACGCCGGTCTTTACCAGAACGGGTTCTTTTCAAGGCCGGACGAGGCCTTGTGCCGCGAATTTCATGCCGCGGCTCTACCCGAAAAAATCGCCACACTCGACCGTTTCAGCGGGAGAGTGGCCCGCGGTCTGGCCGCCCGGGTGCTGTTCCGAAACTACGCGGCCGACCTGCCCGCCTCTCTCCGCACCGAGTCCGCGGTTTTTCTGGAACGCATCCGCCGCGGAGAACCGATGATGGATTTTACCGGCAGCCCACGCCGTAGCCCGCAGTCGGCATTATCAGAAATCAATCAGCTGCAGCCGTCGCCCGATCCCGGAACCGAACCGTCGGATATCCTGGCGGACCTGGAACGCTACATCCGCAACCGATTCGTCAACGGCATTGGCGAGGCCCCATCATGAGCGCACCCCCGGCGCTTGAACGCCTTCGGCGCCAATGGGCCGACCTGGCGGTTCTCTGCAGCATCTGCACCGTCGGTGTCGCCGGCGTCCTCGCGCTGCGGATCGGCCTGAATGCGGCTATTCGCTGGAGCATTCCCACCGCCATCGTTCTATCCTGGTTCCTTTGGCGGTTGCGAATTTCCCTGCATCGCAATCATCATCCCGACGAACCCGGATTGCATTCATCTCTCGGCGCTGCCAATGTGATCACCATGATTCGAGCGGCGCTCACAGCGTCGCTGGCCGGATTTATTTTCCTGACACCGATCATGACGGCAGGCACCGTCTGGGATTGGCTGCCGGGGCTGGTCTATCTCTGCGTGGTGTCCATGGATTGCGCCGACGGCCGAGTCGCCCGCATCACCGGCAACGTCACGTGCCTGGGAGCCTATCTTGACACCCAGGCCGATGCCCTCGGGCTGCTGCTGGCCGGCCTGCTCCTGGTCATCAGCGCCAAAGCCCCGCTGCCCTATCTTTGGGTCGGCATCGGCTACTACGTGCTGCAGGCCGCGATCCGGCTGCGCCGCGCCGCCGGCCGCCCGGTCGACCCGGTACCCCCGCGGCCGGTCGCCAGATGGGTGGCCGGGTGCCAAATGGTCTTCGCCGCACTGGCGCTGCTGCCGGTTCTCACGCCGCAGGCCACGCAGCCGGCGGCCTGGGTCATGACCTTGGCCCTGGGGGCCAGTCTGGGCCAGGACTGGCGTATCATCTGCCGCTCTGCCGTGACGCGAGAGCGAATGCCCCCTCGCGAAC
>CAZEKN010000166.1:0-5896 GCA_964512755.1 uncultured Desulfatibacillum sp.
TTCTCGATCGCTGCCGGTTCGAGGCCGGCCGATTTGTCCTGGAGTTCAAGGGGCCGGGTCGCCGGCTGACCCTCTACCGATGGGCACCTGCCGACGTGCTGCTCCAGAACCAGGGCCTCGCCGAATTCGCGCAGACGGCCGCGGGTGGAAATGGACTGGTCTTCCGGTCGTCAACGGTCGACGGCCATCCGGCCGTCGATGGCACCGATCCGATGCCGGCCGGCTGCGCAGGGCGGTGGCGGGCACGGCTGGGATTGGCCCGTTTCCGCCGGCTGCGCCTGTGGCGCATGGCGGGGCGCAACCGCATCCTCGGCGTTCGGCTGGAGAGCCTCCGGCCGATCGAAGACCCGGAAATGCAGGTTGTGAGCGACACTTATGGGATGGCTGACAAGGGACCATACGACACCGCTCGCCCCGACCCGCCGTGAGGCGCTGGACTGCATTCCGGTGAAGAACCGGACCGTGCAGGAGGAGCGCCTGGAAAACGGCGATGTGCTGGTTCTCTACCCAGTGACGGTGCGGCCCTGGATGACGGCGTTGGCGCGCTGGCTCGGGGCCGGTGACGCACCGCCGCGAACGGCCAAATTGCAGCTCGACCGGCTGGGATCCGGTGTCTGGGCCATGTTGGATGGCCAAACCCCCCTGCGGCGGATTGCCGCGGCGTTTGCCGAGACTCACCGGCTGGAGCGGAAAGAAGCCGAAGTTGCGGTGACGCAGTTTATCCGCGAATTGGGCCGGCGCGGCCTGATCGGATTGCGGCGGAATCCGGCGCCCGGACATCTACCGGACGGTTCGCTGCCGGGCGGCCGGTCGCCGGCCCACCGTGAGGAGCGGCGTCCGCCAGTCAAAAGGCCTTGACGGCGTCGTCCAGGCTGGGGACGATCGGAAGGAAGGAATCGAAGCCCGCGATCTCGAAAACTTCCTTGACGTAATCCTGCATCGAGCAGAGCATGATCTTGCCGTCCTGTCGTTTCAGGGTCTTGGTGGCCTTCAGGATGACGCGCAACCCGGCGCTGGAGATGTAGTCGAGCTCCTTGAAGTCGATGATTACATTCTTGGTGCCGTCGGAAATAGCGTCCAAGAGCCGTTTTTCAAAAGACTGGGACGTGTTGGAATCCAGCCGCCCCTGAAGTTTAAAGGTGCTAACCCCGCCCTGTTTGACTTCGACGATGTCCATGCAGAACCTCCCGTTTCACTATTGCAAACCAAGCCGTTCAGCTCTTTTCAATTGATTTTTTGAGCGTCAGAACGTTCGTGCCCGCGCGACGTTCGTAGACGATTTCATCCATGAGATTCTTGACCAAATGAATGCCCAGCCCGCCCACCTTGCATTCGTCCAGCGTGCAGGGCAATTCAGGCGGGATGCGATCGACCGGATTGAAGGCCATGCCGTCGTCTTCCAACACCACGGTCAACACGTCGTGATCCGCAGATATATTCACGCGGATGAAATGCTCGGACTGATCCTGAAACCCGTAGGAGAGGATGTTGGTGAAGAGCTCATCCAGCGCCAGGTTCATCTCGAATAAGCATCTTCGCGACAGGTTCAACGCCTGGCCGACGCTCTCCATTTTTTCGGATAGGGTCGCCAACTCGGACAGATTGTTCCGCAACTCGAACGAAACCGAACCTGTCGTGTTCATGCCCCTTGCGTCCTTGGCGGCTCGATCCGCGGAATGTTCACAGTAGACTGACCCCCAGCTTCGACGTGCACCCCCCGCATGCCTCCGCCATGCCCTCCAGGAAGCGCTCTTCCCAACCATTGATGGCGGCGACCACGGCCCTGAAGATCCGGGGACGTTGCCCGGGGAACTGATCGAGCGTTTTGGTGAACTTATCCCGGCTCAGAACCAAGCAGACCGTTGGCTGCAAGGCCCGCAGCGAATACAAACGCCGGGTTTCGCCGATCAGGGTCAGGCCGCCGATGAACTCTCCTGGCTCGCAAGAGCGGATCGGAAGTGTGGCGCCCTGCACGGTTCGTTCCAGCTGCGTCCTCCCGGTAAGGATGCAGAACGCCTCCCCGTCATCCTCGCCCTGGCGAAACAGAAACTCGCCCTCTCCGAATTTTTCCCGTGTGCAAAGATAGGCGAAAATTTTTAGCGATTCAAGGGGAAGCCCTGAAAAAAAATAGGTCTGACGCAGCGTGTCCAGGTTCTCCTGGTATTCGCACGAGGGCGTCGGGCTACTTTCGTCCAACGAGTTCATACAAGGCTCCTTTCCGGGCGATCAGCTCATCGTAGCGGCCCATTTCGATGATCCGCCCGGCCTTCATGACCGCAATCCGGTCGAAGTTGCGGACGGTGTCCAGGCGGTGAGCCACAGCCACCAGGGTGCTTTTGCGCTTCCAGCGCGTCTCTAGCAGGTTTTGGATCCGCGCCTGGGACGTGTTGTCCAGGGCCGAGGTCGCCTCGTCCATGATCAGCAGCCGCGGGGCTTTCAGGAAAACACGAGCGATGGCCAGCTTTTGGCGCTGGCCTCCCGAGAGCTTCTCGCCTTTGGTGCCGACATTGTAATGCATGCCGATTTCTACGATGGTCTCCAGCAGATCCCTTTCGATCAGCACCTGGATGATGTTCTGAGCGATAGCCTCCTGGGCCTGGGGAGTGGCGGCTTTGGCTTTGCCGAAAAGGATGTTGTTCAGGATGGTCTGTGAGAAAATATAATCGTTCTTGTTGTAGAAAGTGAAAACCCCCGGCAGGTCGCGCGAGATAATCTCTCGGAATCTGGTGCGGGCCTCCAACAGCAGGCGCTGCAGATCGGCGGGCAACGCCGCCATCTTGTGCACGCCGGGTGTAAAGCGCAAGGCCAGGTTGAGGAGACGATGCCGGTCTGGCAGCGGGAGATCATCAAGCCCGCGGCGGCGCAGGTGGTCCACTACGATCTTATAGCCCGGCAGCTCGTCGGCGTTCATGGGGCTTTGTTCGAAAAAAACCGCCTCCGGCGGCAGATTGCCCAGGATGTCGACCGTCTGGCGTACGAGGCGGGCGCCAAGGTTGAGCAACAGCCGGTGCAGGCCCGATTGTTCGAGAAATTTCAGAAAGTACTCGTTGCGGGCCAACGCGATTTGGGCGAAATCGGCGCGGTTGGCTGCTCCGAACGTCACGTTTTCGGCGATGTTCGAATGGAAGAGGTAGGCGTTCTCCTCGAAGAACTCCACGTGGTCAGTCAGTTTTTCACCGTGTTTCTCCTGGAACTTCCGTCGGACGCGGATGATGTCCTTCACCAAGTCCGCATGCGTTTCGGCCGTGAGCAGCGTGTTCAGCCCGAAGCGCAGTACATCCACGAAAAGACCGGTCTGGTGCAAAACGGCGATGATGTCATCGAGCGTCGGTCGGCGCTGGCCGTCATCGCCGGTGACGGCCTCGCAGGCGTAAAGCAGGTTTTCCGCGATGGAGCCCTCGAAGATGAAAGGGCTCTGAGACACCATCCCGACGTTGGCGGCCACATCCTGCTTGGTCAGTTGCGAAACCTCCTGGCCGCCGATGAGGACGCTGCCGCCGCTGTATTTGTTGAGCTGGCCGATGCACAGCGCCAGGGTGCTCTTCCCGCTACCGGAGAACCCCACCAGCGCCAGGTGCTCGCCGGGTTCGAGCTGCAGGTTGATATCGTCCAGCAAACGGATGCCGCCGTCCGTGAAGAACGAAAGACCCTGGACGTCCAGTCGGGGCGTTAGATCGAATGCCTTCCGGTCGGTGGGGGTCAAGGGATAATCCGGCTCGACGTCGAAAAACTCCATGGTGCGGTCATAAGTTACGTGGCCGTCCTGGTAGACTTGATAGAATTCGATCAACTCCTTCCACGGGTCGTAGAGTTTCTCCTGAGCCGACAGAAAAGCCACCAGAGACCCCAGCTCCAGCTGCCCCTTGATGGTCAGATAGCCGCCGAGAATGAATACCAGAAAGGGCCCGAGGCTGGTGAAGAAATTGTTCGTGGATTTGACCCCAAACCGGTACAGACTCCAGACCACGCGGATTTTGCGCAGCTGTTCCACGAGCCGGCTGAACTTGGCCATTTCGATGCGGTAGGCGCCGTTGCCGTGGATTTCATGGACACCGTCGATGGACTCGGCGATCCGGCCGGCGAAGGTGCGCGCCAGGTCGACCCGCTGCTGGTTGGCGGTGTTGGCGCGCTTCTGCAGGAACGGCAGTACGATCATGGCCGCCGGATAGATGCTGAGGGATACCACCGCCAACAAGGGGTTCAACCAGATCAAATAGCCGGCGAAGGCGAGCAGCGTCAGCACGTTCGATACCGGTGTGGAAATGGCCGAGCCCACGAAGTTGGACGGAACGGCCAGTTCGTTGGCAATCGCATTGACGACGGTCCCGGGCTGCGTGTTGCGGAAGAAACTGAGCGGCAGGGTGATGATGTGATTGTAGAGTGCATTGCGCATGCGGGCGAGCGACTGCTGCGCAATGTGCGTTTCCATAACATTGATCAGGTATTTGCAGGCGCTTGAAAGCAACACGGCGGCGAGGTAGTAGGCGCAGTAGGTCAACAGCAGGTCCACCTTGCGCAGGCTGATGGCTTGGTTGACGATGCGCTTTTGCAATTCCAGAGGAAGGACCCGGGTGAAAACGGTAACGGCAATGATGGCCAGCAGCAGGACCTGCCAGCGCAGGTTGCCGTCGAATACCCATGAAAACAGGGACCGTTTGACGATCGATCGATCCACCCTGTGCATACGGCTCTCACCGCCTCCGGCGGGTTTGCGTTGAGGGTCGGCCTTCCTGCCGGCTCCCCGATGACTATGAAGAATGCCCCATTCGGGTCAGCCTGTCAAACCCTCGACAGCGGCCGGGAATGATTCCGCCGCCGGCCTTGCCGGCTGCAAGTTGCAGCTTGACTCCAAGGTGCAGACATTCTATGGGATTAGCTGCATTTTCAAGCATTGCGGGCCGCTTTCTATCCGTTTCAGCTTCGATGCGTGTGCTTTGAGGCTGCGTTTCATGCACCTTTCCCAACAATCGTTCAGCCGAGAGGAGGTAGCAACCATGAAAAAATGGAGCGTGCTGGGTATTCTTGCCGTCGGGTTGTGCGCGTGGGCGTTCCTGGCTCCAGCCGTTCAGGCCGGAGAGACCATGGACAAGATCGAGAAGACCGGCAAGATCAAGGTCGGTTTCCGCGAGGACTCCACTCCGTTTGCCTTCATCGACCCCAAGGTGGGCAAGCAGGTCGGGTTTTCGGTGGACATGACCGCCCTGCTCGCGGAAAATCTATCCAAGTATTTTGGCAAGAAAATCGAGATCGAGCCCGTGACCATCACCACCAAGACCCGCATCCCGATGCTCTTGAACGGGACGACCGATGCCGAGATGGGCTCCACCACTTACACCCAGGAGCGCGAGGACGTGGTCGACTTCAGTCTGACGTTCTTTTTTTCGGAGACCAGCTTCCTGGTGGCCAAGGACAGCCCCATTAAAACTAAAGCGGACCTGAACGGCAAGCGCCTCGGCGGAGCGCGCGGGACCACCAACCTGAAAGCCATGGAAGACCAGGCTGCCGCCGGTGAATACAAACCGAAAGAAATCGTCACCATTGAAGGCCATGCTCAGGGCTTTTTAGCGCTCAAGACCGGCAAGATCGACGCCTATGCCACCGACCGCAGCCTGCTCGAAGGCCTGCGCATGAAGGACGAGAAACCGGATGCCTGGCGGACGGTGGATTTTGCCATTGCCTATGAACCTTATGGCTACATGATGCGCGAAAACGATTCCGATTTCCGCGATTTCGTCAACAATACCATCTTGTGGGCCATCAAGACCGGAAAGTTTTATGAGCTTTACGACAAGTGGATGGGGCCGAAAGGCATGGTGCCCATCCCCATGTCGCAGGCTTACAAGGATTACCTCCAGCTGATCGTCTATCCCATGGACGAGGGGTGGCTGAAGAAGAA
>CAZEKN010000167.1:0-5820 GCA_964512755.1 uncultured Desulfatibacillum sp.
CGCAGGCCATGCCGATTTCCTGGCCGCCGGCGACGCGCATGCCGTTCACGCGGCAGATGGTCGGTTTCTTGCACCCCAGGATGCCGTCCACCATGCCGTTGAAGAGATCCATGTAAAGGCCGTATTCGTTGGGCCGGCCGGAATAGTATTCGGCGTATTCCTTGGTGTTGCCGCCGGTGCAGAAGGCCTTGTCGCCCATCGCGGTAAAAACCGCGGCCACCACGGAAGAGTCGGCCGAGGCGCGCTGGAAGCCGGCGATGACGCCCTTGACCATTCCGGTGGTGTAGGAGTTGTATTGGCTCGGGTTATTCAGAACAATCCAGGCCGAATAGAGGTCTTTTATCGGATGACCCTGCAGGTCGAGGATGGGCTTCTTTTCGTAAATGACTCCGGGGGCCTTGTCCGAGAAATGCTCGTCGCCCCATAAATAGTGGTCTTTAAGACCTGATTCTCTTGGCAGCCAACTCAAATCAGACATGATAACCTCCTTTTACCTATTAGCTTAGACAAGCCTATGATTTCTGAACTTCCTTGAAAAACCCGAATTTCAATTATATAGCTATATATTAGCTACATCGGCGCTTAGTCAAGAAAAAAACGTGGGCGATTTGACGTTTTTACAGAGTACAACCAAGCCGCTTGATGAGGGATAGAGCCGCTAAAGGCGGGGCTGCCGGAATGCGCTTGACAGGTATCGGCGCTCGTGGTTAGGTGAGCCCCAACTCTCGGGGTTTGCAGCAAAAACATTTTATCATCATCCGCGTTGGCGGCAAAGAAGGAGGATTCCTGCGGTGAGATACCCCAAAGAGCTCGTGCTCAAGAATTGCACCGAGGTCGTCATCCGTCCGCTGACGGAACAGGATGAACAGGCTCTGCGCGAATTCTACAGCCAGGTATCGGAGGAGGACCGCTGGTTCATGCGGTTCAATGTCATGGACCCGGCGGTGATCCGCGGCTGGGTCCAGGGCAAAGACGAGGTTTTTTCGATCGTCGCCGAATGCGGCGGTCAAATCGCCGCCCATGCCCGCCTGCACACCCACACATACGGCTGTTATCATCACCAGGGCCGCCTGCGGATCATCGTCCTGCCGGAGTTTCGCCAAAAACGCCTGGGGAGCTGGATGCTGCTGGACCTCATCCATCTATCCATGGAGAAGGGACTACGCGAGCTGCGGGCCGATTTCGTGGTCGGGATCGAGGATGCGGCGATCGAGGCGGCTTACAAGCTCGACTTTTTCAAGAAAGCGGTACTCGAGGATTTTATCATCGATCCCCAGGGCCAGCTGCACAATCTGTTGATTATGACCAAGCAGCTTCACAAGGACTGGGGCGATTTCTGAGCGGGCGGTCATGAGACGTTACGTGCAGAACGAAATCTTTCTTTCGACCACCCTCGGCGAGTTGCGGATCCGCTCCTTCTGCCAGCCGGAGGACATTCGCAGGCTCACCTTCGACCGCCAGTTTGGAACCCATGCCCATTATCGATCGCTTTACACCAAACGCGAAAGCCTGGAACGCAAGGCTGAACAGCCGGATACCAGTGTGGTGCTGGCCATCGTCGACTCGGCGCACATTGTCGGGTTCGGCGTGCTGGCCTATCCGGATCTGGAAGAGCGCTGGGCCGGACTGCAGCCGCAGGTGATGATGGAAGTGAACGCGATCGAGGTAAGTCGGCAGTGGCGTTCTCGGAAAATCGCCAAGGGCATCGTCCAGATGATGATGGTCCACCCGTTGATCGAGGAGAAAATCGGCTATTTCGTTGGATATTCCTGGACCTGGGACCTGGACGGCAACCGGATGTCGGCGCAGCAGTACCGCCAAATGATGGCCAATCTTTTTGAGCCGTTCGGCTTTAGGGAATACCAGACCAATGAGCCGAACATCTGCCTCAAGCCGGAAAATATCTTCATGGCGCGGATCGGTGAGACGATCTCCAAGGAGGTCCAGAATCAGTTCAAGTGGCTGCGGTTCGGGATGACGCCATGAGGGAAGGTGGAAGGCTGAAGGCTGAAGTCGGAAGGTGGAAGTGGGAAGGCGGAACGCGGAAGTTCGAAGCGGGAAGGGCATCTATCGTAATAGGGGAGGGGAAATGCTGGAAGATCGATGGGTATACAGGAACGGCAGCTTCGTGAAGTGGGCGGATGCCACGGTGCACATGATGTCCCACAGTTTTGCGCGCGGCTCGACGATCTTCGAGGTCATCAGTTTTTACGCGACAGCGTCCGGGCCGGCCGTTTTCAGGCTTCACGAGCACATCTCGCGCCTGGAGAAATCGGCCGCATACCTGGACATGGAGCTGCCCGGGGATCACGATATGCTCTGCCAGGCGGTGGCGGAATCCGTTCGGCGCAACCGGCTCCCGAAGGGCGTCATCAAAATGGTCGGATTTTACCCTCAGTTTGCTCTCGACATCCAGCCTCCGCAGAAGCGTCTGGATCTGGCCGTCTTTGCGATGGACCCGTCCCAGGATCTGGAGGGACTGGATTTTTCGTTTGAAAAGGGAACCACCGCCGGGATCGCACGCTGGCGCAAGCTCGACCCGCAGGCCATACCGATCGAGGCCAAAGCCGCCGCCAATTACCTGAACGGAATGATCGCCCGCCTGGATGTGCAGAAGCGCGGGCTGGAGGATGCCATCCTGCTCGACAGCCAGGGGTTCATCGCCGAGGGGGCCACCGAATCGGTCTTTCTCGTCATGGACGGCCGCCTGTTGACGCCTTCGTTGGGGACGGTGCTCGACAGCATTACGCGCCGATCCATTCTGCAGGTTGCGCGTCATCTCGGCATTGAAACGCTCGAGGGCCGCCTGCGGCCGGAGCTCCTTTTCCAGGCCGACGAGATATTCTTCGCGAACACGCCCTTCAAGGTGATCCCCGTGCGGCGGGTCGAAGAGCGTGAAATGCCCGGCGCTCCCGGCCCCATGCAGCGACGGCTATGGGATGTCCTGCAGCGGATCGCCGCCGGCACAGAACCGGCGTTCGCCGATTGGGTCTATCCCGTATGAAGCCCGAGGTTGAAAAAATCCTGGCGGGCGACCCCTTGACGGGCGCTCGGCTGATCCGCCTGCTCGAAGACCGCGACCCGCTTGGCGTTGAAATTTTAAAAGACCTCTATCCCATGACCGGCAAGGCCTTCCTGATCGGAATCACCGGTCCGGCTGGAGCGGGGAAATCCACCCTGGTGTCACGCCTGATCGATCATCTGAGGGCCCGCGGCCTGCGGGTGGGGGTGGTGGCGGTCGACCCGTCCAGCCCTTTTTCCGGAGGCGCACTGCTGGGCGATCGCATCCGCATGCAGCGCCGGGCAACCGATCCCGGGGTTTTTATACGGTCCATGGGAGCCCGCGGCCGTCCGGGCGGCATCGGCCGCAGCGCACGGGAGGCTGCCCTGGTGCTGGATGCCATGGGCTATCCGGTCGTGATGATCGAAACCGTCGGAGCGGGGCAGGGGGAGATCGAGATTTCACGCTGTGTTCACACGACGGCCGTGGTCGCGGTTCCCGGCATGGGGGATGACATCCAGGCCATGAAAGCCGGCCTGTCCGAGATCGGCGATGTGTTCATCGTGAACAAGGCCGATCTCGCGGGAGCCGACGAAATGGCGGCGCTGATGGAACGCATCGCCCGCCATTGCCGCCGCGCACCGACCGCCTGGCGTCCACCGGTGATCCAGACGGTCGCCGTGCAGGATCTCGGGATCGACGCTCTGGTCGATGGTCTGTTCGAGCACCGGCGGTATCTGGAATCCAACGGCCGGCTGGCGGAACGACAGGCCCGCAATCAGCTGCATTTTTTTCGCCAGCTGGTTCTGGACATGGCCGCCGCCCGGCTGCTGCGGGATTCCCCGGAGCTGGCCTCCATTCAGAAAGAGCTCGGCCGCGGCGGGCTCGATCCGTACACGGCCGCCGAACGATTCCTCAACAACCGTTTGGGCGTGTGATCGCGGGGCGATGCCGGCACAGCTACCCGCGTCAAATCACATAGTCCGGCCCAGGCTGTTGGTTCTCTCCCAATTTGGCGACCACCAGGGTGATGTCGTCCTCCTGCCGGGCGCCCAGGGTGAAGGCCTTGATGTCGCTGAAAACGGATTCAAGAATCGCTGCGGCGCTGAAGCCGGCATTGCGGCGAATGACCTCGCAGAACCGTTCGAGGCCGTAACGCTTGCGTTGCCGGTCGGATGCCTCCCATACGCCGTCGGTGCCGATGGCGATGATTTGGCCGGAGGCGATGTCGGCCTCAACAACCTCTTCGTAACGGTACTGATCATCCACCCCCAACGGCAATCCCCGGCCGATGAGTTGCCTGAACCGGTCGGCCGACGGATCGTAGAGCAGGGCCGGCGGGTGGCCGGCCCGGACCCAGTGCAGGGATCGGTCGGACCGGTCGAAGCGGATGAAGGACAGGGTCATGAACCGGCCGCTGTCGGTCACATCCCGTGCGAGGTGGCGGTTCATTTCCGTAACGATCTGCGCGCTATCGCCGCACTGGGAGGCACGCATGCGCAGGAAGGCGCGCGCCGTGGCCATCAGCAGCGCAGCGTCGACCCCATGGCCGGTCACATCGCCGACCACCATGCTGAATGCGTCCTGCGGGCACTGCCGGTCAACCAGAAAATCAAAATAATCCCCGCCGATTTCATCGCAGCTCAACGTGCGGCCGGCGACGTCCAATCCCTCGATTTGCGGCGCCTCCTGGGGGAGCAGGCCGCGTTGAACCTCGGCGGCCAGCGACAGCGAGCGCTTCTGCTGGGTGAGGTCGGTCAAAAAGAGCATGGTTCCGACGGCCTCGCCGCGGTCGTTCCGCAGGCGGTTGCCGTGGATGAGCACCGGGACCCGGCGGCGGTCGAGCGTCGTGACCGTCCCCTCGAGCTCGGTCAAGTCGCCGGCAAAGAGGTCGTCGCGGTTCATCATCAGGAATTGACGGTAATCCTCATCGACGAAACGCAGCGGGGTCCGGCCGACGATCTCCTCCCGGCTGCAGCCGACCATCCGGCAGAAGGCCTGATTGGTATCGGTTACGACGAACTCGCGGTTCATCAGGATGAAACCCTCGTCGGTCGTCTGGATGATGCGCCGGTACTTTTCTTCGGTTTCGCGGCGTTGGGCCTCGGCCTGGAGCCGCTGAAGTTCGGCCGACGCCCGGGCTGCGAAGATCTGGAAGATCGTTCGGGCGCGGGGATCTTCCGGCATCGACCGCGTGTCCAATACGGCCAGGTTGCCGATCACGCGGCCGTCGCGATCGAGAAGCGGCGCCCCCAGGTAGCTCGCGGCCTGGATGGCCTTCAGGTCGGCGTTCTCGGGGTACAAACGAATGACCTGATCGGGGTAATGCACCATGCCGGATTGCCGGATGACGGCCTCGCAGGGGGTCCCGGCAATGTCGATCAGAAAATCCCGGCTCAGGCGGCCTTCGGACCAATAGGCCAGCGCACGCAGCTGGCGGGCGTCTTCAAGGTATTCCGTAACCCAGGCGCTGTGGGTGTCCAGGACCTTTGCCAGATTGACCACGAGGGCATCGAAAAAACGCCCGCCGGTTACAGCGGCGGTGCCCTCGAAAATGGTCCGCAAGGCCGAGTTTTCGTCGAATATGCGCGGCGCAGCCGGGTGAGTGGCATGCATGGTATCGGCAACCCCTGGATTCAAACCGGATTCGTTCCGGAAAGAATATGGCCGTTTTCGGAGCGCCGCAACCGTCTGCCGAACGAACGGTTGCGGCGGCTGCGGCCGAAATCCTTCAGCACCGATAGGTGGTAGGACTGCATCCGGGCCTGATTTTATCGCCGGAGTAATATGAATCGGCCGGGCTAGGGCGCTGCGGCCTC
>CAZEKN010000168.1:0-5813 GCA_964512755.1 uncultured Desulfatibacillum sp.
TGCGGCGATTCTGCCGCGAGCACTTCCTATCCTACCGCCGGATGCGCGAGTGGGAAGACATTCACCGCCAGATCGGGGATGTCCTCAAAGAAGGTGGAAGGTGGAAGTTGGAAGGCCGAAGGCTGAAGGCTGAAAAAGGTGAAACAGCCTCCTCAACCCCTCACACTTCTGCCTTCCGCCTTTCGCCTTCCGCCTTCGCAAGGGTCCATCGCGCCGTCCTGAGCGGCTTTCTCGCCAACATCGCCCAGAAAAAAGAAAAGAACATCTATCGGGCCGCCCGGAATCGTGAGGCCATGATCTTTCCGGGGTCCGGGCTGTTCAATCGGTCCGGCGGCTGGATCGTGGCGTCCGAGATGGTGGAAACCTCGCGCCTGTTCGCGCGGACCGTCGCTAACATAGACGAGGGCTGGCTGGAGGCGGCGGGAGGCAGCCTTTGTCGCGCCAGCGTTCGCGATCCTCGCTGGGATGCGAAGCGCGGCGAGGTGGTGGGCACCGAGCAGGTGACCCTTTTCGGGCTGGTCATCGTGCCGTCCCGCACCGTTTCCTATGGACAGGCCAGCCCCGACGCCGCCACGGACATTTTCATCCGGCAGGCCCTGGTGGCCGGCGCGATTGGAAAGCCCTTTGCCTTCCTGAGCCACAATCAGGCCGTGATGGCGAAGGTTCAGGCGCTGGAGGAACGGCTGCGCCGCCGGGACCTGCTGATCAGCGAGGAGGGCCTCGTGGACTTCTACCGCAGCCGGTTGGCCCAGATCTATGATATCCGCAGCCTCAGCCGTCTGATCCGGCAGCGCGGGGGAGACGAATTCCTGCGCATGGCGGAGGACGACTTGATGAACTACCGCCCGGATCCGGCCGCGCTGAGTCTCTACCCGGAGCGGCTGCAGGCCGGCGGCCGGTCGCTGGGACTCTGCTATCGCTTTGACCCCGGCGCCGAGGACGACGGCGTGACCGTGCAGGTTCCATCCGCCCTGACCGCCGTCGTGCCGCCCGCTGCCCTGGACTGGCTCGTTCCCGGCCTGTTGCGGGAGAAGGTGGCATGGCTGCTCAAAGGACTGCCCAAAACCCTGCGCACTCGGTTGATGCCGCTGAATGAAACCGTGGATGTCATCCTGGCCGAGATGCGCCGCGGCCAAGGGCCACTGCTGTCCAATCTCGGAGAATTCGTGCACCGGCGGTTCGGCGTGGACATCCCGGCAGCGGCCTGGCCGGCGGATGCCTTGCCGGATCATCTGAGAATGAGGGTGTCGATCACGGCACCGGACGGCCGCGAGCTGGGCTCCGGCCGGGATCCGGCCATTCTGAGGCTTCAGACGGCGGCGGGCCGGATCCCCTCGGACGTGCGGCAGCGTTGGGAGCGCAGCGGGGTCACCCATTGGGACTTCGGGGACCTGCCGGAGGCTCTCACCAGTTCGGCTGGGGAGCGCACCGCATGGGCGGCCTACCCGGCTCTTTGCGTGCAGGCCGAGCGCATCGACCTGAAGCTGCTCGGCCGACGGGATCAGGCGCGGGCGGCTCACCCAAAAGGCGTGGCCGCCCTGCTGGCGCTGCAATACGCGCGCGACCTGAAGTTTCTCAGACGCAGTCTGGCGCTGCCCGAGGAACTGCATCCGGCCGCGCGCCGGCTGGGGGGGGGGCGGCACCTGGAGGACGCCATGGTCGGGCGGGTGATCCAGGATCTCTGGGCCGTGGACCTTCGCACCGAAAAAGCGTTCAACGACCATGCCGCCGCCTGCGCGCCGAAAATCCTGGAAGCCGGCCGTGAACTGCTTTATGCCGTGATTCCGGTCATACAGGCGCATGCCGCCGCTTCCCGCGAAATTGAATCGCTGTCGGGTGCCAGGGGTCTGCTGGCTTCGATCCATGGCCGGCTGGAGGAGGACGTGTCGCACTTGGTGCCGCACAACTTTATCGAGCTTTACGACCGGCCCCGGTTGGGGCACGTCGTGCGCTACCTGCGCGGCCTGGCCGTCCGGGCCCGCCGGGCCATCGTGGACCCGGAAAAGGACCGCGCCAAGTCGCAGGACCTGCAACCGTATGTCGACCGGCTGAGGGGCCTGCTGCAGACGCTGAGTCCGCAATCAACGGCGGAAAAGCGACAGGCGTTGGAAGAACTGGCTTGGATGATCGAGGAGTACAAAGTGTCGATCTTCGCCCAGGAGCTGAAAACCGCCGTCCCGACGTCGCCCAAGCGACTCGATGAGAAGATCCGGGAGACCGAGAGGATGGCTTAGGAAGTCGGAAGAGAGAAGGGGGAGGTTGGAATGCGGAAGGGGGAAAGGGGAATGCGGAAGGGGGATTATGTTTTTTGTCTTTCCTCCGCCTTCCCCCTTCCGCCTTCCGACTTCCTAAAAGGGTTGCCCGAAAACCATGAATCTTAGAATGGATCCTCCCCAGGTCTCCGTCATTATTCCGACATACAACCGCGCCGGGTGCCTGCGGGGGGCGGTGGATTCGGTGTCGGCCCAGGAATTCAGAGGCTTCGAGCTGATCGTGGTGGACGATGGTTCGACCGATGAAACGCCTCAGCTGCTCCGGGAATACGGAAGTTCGATCCGCGTGCTGCGCCAGGAAAACCGCGGCGTCAGCGCCGCCCGCAATGCCGGTATCGCGGCCAGCCGGGGAGAGCTGATCGCATTCCTGGATTCCGACGATGCCTGGCTTCCTGGCAAACTCGCGCGGCAGGTCGAGTTTTTCCGGCAGAACCCGGAGATCCTCATATGCCAAACCGAAGAGCTCTGGGTGAAAAACGGCCGCCGGGTGAATCCCGGCCAGCGCCACCGCAAACGGGGCGGGATGATCTTCGAACCGTCCCTGGCGCTATGCCTGGTAAGCCCGTCCGCGGTCATGCTGCGCCGAGAGCTGTTCGAGCAGGTGGGTTTGTTTGATGAGCGCCTTCCGGCCTGCGAGGACTATGACTTGTGGCTGCGGGTCAGTTGCCGGTTCCCGGTGGGGCTGATCGAAACCCCGCTGATCATCAAACGCGGCGGCCACGCCGACCAACTCTCTCGCGCCCGGGGGCTCGACCGATACCGGATCGAATCCATCGCGAAGCTGATGGCAGACGGATGCCTGAGCGCGGCTCAGCGGGTCGCGGCCGCGGCCGTTCTGACGCTAAAATGCAGGCTTTACGCCGGCGGCTGCCGAAAGCGCGGGCGCCACGCGGAGGCCGATCGCTATGAACAGCTTTTGCAGGACGTCAGCGGCGAGTAGCGGGCAGCGAAAGCTTTACGGCTCGCTTCAATCCTGCACCGCGTATGCAGAACATGCGGGTATCGAGAAGCCAATCTATGGTTGACTTCAGATAGTCTCACGGATATTGGGTGAAATCCGAATATGATCCGGCGGGGGAAGCGGCAGGCGACCGCATAATCGCGCCCATGATCGAAAAAGAGGTGATAGGATGGCGTTCAGGACTTTTTCGTTGCGCTACGGCAAGGGTTCCGTTTCGTTCGAGTTGCCGGAAGAGCAAATTTCCACTGTCGTCACGGGGAAGGATGTCCCGGCGGTCGCCGACCTGGAGCAAGCCTATCTGCATGCGTTGGACCACCCCGTCGACTCGGCTCCCCTGCGCTATATGGTGAAGCCCGGCGAAACGGTGGCGATCGCGGTGAGCGACATCACCCGCGTGTGGCAGAAGAACGACCAGACCCTGCCCCTGCTGCTGAATTACCTCAATGCGGCCGGCATTCCCGATGAAAACATCCGCATCATCATCGCCGTCGGCGGCCATCGCCAAAACACCGAGGACGAGTTCATGGAGATCTGCAGCGCCGAGGTCTGCCATCGGGTGCGGGTCGTCAATCACCAATCCTGGGAAACGGAGAACATGGTCCCGATCGGCCGAACCAGCCGCGATACCCAGGTCGCCATCAACAAAATCGCTGCCGCCGCCGACCGGATCATCCTGACGGGCGGAGTGGTCTATCACTACATGGTCGGCTACGGCGGGGGGCGCAAATCGGTCATCCCGGGCATCTGCGCGCTCGAGACCATCAAGCAGAATCATCTCTGGGTCCTTGGGCAGGACATCGGGTCCGGGACGAATCCGCTCTGCGCGTCCGGCTCCACGGCCGGCAACCCTTTGCACGAAGACATGATGGAGATCGCCGCCCTGGCGCGTCCGGACTTTCTGATCAACATCGTGCCCAATCTGAACGGCGAACTTGCCGGGGTATTCGCCGGAAACTGGGCGTCCGCCTGGTGGAAAGCCACTCGCCGGGTGGATGATATTTTCGGCGTGCCGATCGAGGCGGAAAGTGACATCGTCATCGCCACGGCCGGAGGCTACCCCAGAGACATCAACCTTTACCAGAGCCAGAAAACCATCGACAACGCTTGGCGTGCCATGAAACCGAACGGCGCGGCGATCATCCTGGCGGAATGCCCGGACATCCAGGAGCCCAAGGAGTTCTTCGATTGGTTCGATTACACGGACCGCTTGGAGATGGAAAAAGCGCTGCGTGCGAATTATGCACTCGCCGGCTGGCTGGCTTTCCACCAGTTCGAGTACCGAGACAAAGGCCTGATCATCCTGGTGACCCGCGAAGAGAACTTCCGGCATGCCGAGAAAGCCCAGCTGCACCCGGTGGCCACCATCGAGGATGCCTTGCGCGCGGCCTACGCGCATTGCCGTGCCGCCAAGCCCACCATCACCGTGCTGCCTCGGGGAGCCAACACCCTGCCGTTACTCAAACGAAGGAGAATCGTATGAAAAAGAAACTGACCCGTTTCGATCTGCAGCAGATGAAGGAAAAAGGTGAAAAGGCCGTGTGGATGACCGCCTACGATTTTACCACCGCCCAGTTGGCGGAGAAGGCCGGCATGGACATGCTGCTCGTGGGCGACAGCCTCGGCATGGCGGTTTACGGCTATTCCGGGACCGTGCCGGTGACGCTTGACCAGAGCATGTACCACACCGAGGCGGTGCGCCGCGGGGCACCCAATACATTTATCATCGGCGACATGCCGTTCGGCTCCTATCACGGCAGCGTCAACGATGCGGTTCAGAATGCCGTGCAGTACCACAAAAAATGCGGGGTGGACTGCATCAAACTGGAGGGCGGGGTGCGGGTCGCCCACATCATCCGGGCGATCGCCGATTCCGGCATGCTCGTCATGGGCCATGTCGGCCTGACCCCGCAGAGCACGGGCGCTCTCGGCGGGTTCAAGGCTCAGGGGCGCAGCGCGGAGTCGGCCATGGCGATCATGGACGATGCCCAGGCGGTTTACGAGGCCGGGGCCTTTGCCATGCTCGTGGAGGCCGTCCCGCCGGAGGTCACCCAGATGATCGCCCAGGAGCTGCCGATTCCGATCTACGGCATCGGTGCGGGCGCCGACTGCGACGGGCAGGTAATGATCGTCTCCGATATCCTGGGCATCTTCCAGGCGTTCACGCCGAAATTCGTGAAGAAATACGCAAACCTCGGCGCCGAGATGCTGAAGGTGTTCGAAGCTTACATCAAGGATGTTCGTGACGGCTCGTTTCCGGCCGAGGAGCACACCTACCGCATGATCGAGGGCGAGCTCAAGAAGCTGGTGGGCATGCGCAAAAAGAAGAGCCTAAAACCCAAGAAGAGCTAAAGTGGAATGCCGCCGCGATGACGTCCTGCGCGGAGATATCCTTGATGAACTCGCAAAAGTCATCCGAATCGATGACTTCGTAAAGAGGCCAAGATCAAGGCGCGCGAATCTCGTGTCGCGAGGCGTACTGGCCGTACGCCGCAGTGGCAGCGAGATGAAGCGCAACGCAGAGATTGGGCTATTTACGAAGTCATCATCCCTGAGTCACCCGGAGAACCTCTTCCAGCGTC